>NZ_JBIDFL010000003.1:0-292758 GCF_046635785.1 Gilliamella sp. CG16 | reverse complement strand
AGACTTTTTATCTTTCGTCTCGCAAGTGCCCACACAGATTGTCTGTTTCTTCTTTTTAAAGAGCTGACAGTTTTTTTACCTTATCAAGTTTTGTTGATTTAGTTTGCTGTCTCAAGGGTTGCGTATGTTACTCACTTCACTTGATGTCGTCAACCCTTATTTTGGTTTTTTTATTATTTTTGGGTTGAGTGATTGCTTTTTATTCAAAACAAGGCGTTATAGTATAAATTTTATCTGATTTGTAACCTGTTTAGCTTTATCTATCGCATCGTTTATATTATTTGCTCTTGCTAATGCAACCCCCATTCTTCTTACCCCTTTAACCTCAGGTTTACCAAACAGACGTAAATCGGTCTGTTCAACGCGTAGTGCTTGGGCTAAATTAATAAAAGAAACTTGATTTGAGTCACCGTCTACCATTATTACAGCGGACGCACTTGCCCCATATTGTTCAATCGTTGGAATAGGCAACCCTAAGATAGCTCTTGCATGTAACGAAAATTCGGAAAGATTTTGTGATATTAAAGTCACCATTCCGGTATCATGAGGACGAGGTGAAACTTCACTAAACCATACTTGATCACCTTTTATAAATAACTCAACCCCAAATAATCCTCTACCTCCTAGCGCTTCCGTTATTTTTGATGCAATCTCTTTTGACAAATTTAGCGCTTGGTCAGACATGTATTGTGGTTGCCAGGATTCACGATAATCACCATTTTCTTGTCGATGCCCAATCGGTTCACAATAAGATACGCCATCAATATGTCTTACTGTTAATAAGGTAATTTCATAATCAAAATCGATAAAACCTTCAATAATGACTTTACCACTGCCTGCTCGCCCACCTTCTTGAGCATATCGCCATGCAGATTCTAGGTCACTATTATTTTGTAATAAAAATTGTCCTTTACCTGAAGAGCTCATCACGGGTTTAACCAAACAAGGAAAACCAATTTCATTAACGGCTTTTTCAAACTCTATAAAATTTGTCGCAAATCGATAAGGAGAAGTCGGTAATTTTAATTTTTCAGCGGCTAAACAACGAATCCCTTCTCGATCCATCGTTAATTGCGTTGCTTTTGCGGTAGGGATAACAGTAAAACCTTGTTGTTCTAATTCTACTAATGTATCTGTTGCAATGGCTTCAATTTCTGGCACGATATAATCTGGTTTTTCTTTTTCAATTACGCTTTTTAGCTCATGACCATTTAACATGTCGATAATATAGTAACGATGCGCAACTTGCATTGCAGGTGCGTTAGCATAACGATCAACGGCAATCACCTCACAACCAAACCGCTGTAATTCAATAACAACCTCTTTAGCCAGTTCGCCTGCACCACAAATTAAGACTTTTGTCGCCGTTACCGATAATGGCGTTCCTATTTTAGACATACTTTCCTCAACCACAATTATTTATTTGCAGAAACAAAAAATCGGGATAATTTCCCGATTTTGATTAATTTATTATTAGGCTTGGTATGGATCACGTAGAATCATGGTTTCACTTCGATCAGGGCCAGTTGAAATAATATCAATTGGCGTCTCGGTTAATTCTTCAATCCTTTTAATATAAGCTTTTGCTGCTTGTGGCAAAGCATCATAGCTTTTAATACCAAAAGTTGACTCGCTCCAACCAGACATCGACTCATAAACAGGTTTAACTAAGCTCCACTCTTCAGCCGAAGCTGGGGCGTTTTTAATCACATCGCCATTAGGTAATTGATAACCCACACAGATTTTAACTTCTTTTAATCCGTCTAATACATCAAGTTTAGTTAAACAAAAACCTGAAACTGAATTAAGTTGCACTGCTTTTCTAACAGCGACCGCATCAAGCCATCCTGTACGGCGACGGCGTCCAGTTGTAGCACCAAATTCATTCCCTTGTTTACAAAGATATTCGCCAACTTCATCGAAAAGTTCGGTTGGAAAAGGGCCCGCGCCAACACGAGTAGAATAAGCTTTTACAATTCCCAAAACATAACCGACATAACGAGGTCCGAAACCAGAACCCGTTGCTACCCCACCAGCAGTAGTATTTGATGAAGTCACAAAAGGGTAAGTACCATGATCAATATCAAGTAATGTACCTTGTGCACCTTCAAACATAATTCTTTCGCCTTTTTTGCGAGCTTCTTCTAGTAGCGCAGGAATATCAGCTATCATGGCAATTAAAATATCAGCAATCGCTAATGTATCATTTAGCACTTTTTGGTAGTCAACCGCTTCTGCTTTGTAATAGTTGACTAATTGGAAGTTGTGATATTCCATCACTTCTTTCAATTTTTCTGCAAATGCTTGGCGATCACGTAAATCACCGACACGAAGACCACGACGAGCTACTTTATCTTCATATGCCGGACCAATCCCACGACCTGTTGTCCCAATCGCTTTACTACCACGGGCTTTTTCACGAGCTTGATCCAGTGCAATATGATAAGGCAAAATCAAAGGACATGATTCTGAAATGAGTAATCTTTCTTTGACCGGAATACCTTTATTTTCTAACTCTTTCATCTCTTTCATTAAAGCATCAGGACAAAGTACAACTCCATTGGCAATTATACTAATAACATCATTACGTAATATTCCTGAAGGAATAAGATGTAATACTGTTTTCTCACCATTAATGACTAATGTATGTCCTGCATTATGTCCACCTTGATAACGGACAACATATTTTGCTTTTTCTGTGAGTAAATCAACAACTTTACCTTTGCCTTCATCACCCCATTGTGTTCCTAACACAACAACATTATTACTCATAGACTTTTACTCATTCTGTTAGTTATTAGATTTTAATTTCATGTATTGAAAAAATTCACTATCTGGACTAATGACCATTACATCATTACCAGAAAAACTTTGTTCATAAGCTTTTAAACTTCGAATAAAACTAAAAAATTCTCTGTCTTTACCAAAAGCATCCGCATAAAGTTTAGCTGCAATGGCATCACCTTCACCACGAATCGCACGTGATTGACGTTCAGCTTCCGAAAGTATTTTTGTTTCTTGTAATGTCGCTTCTGCTCGAGTCTCTTCGGCTTTTCTTACACCTTCAAAACGTTTATCTCGTGCAATAACTTCACGTTCAGCTCGCATTCTGGCATAGATAGAGCCTGAAACTTCAGCAGGAAAGTTAATTTGCTTAATTCGCACATCGATAACTTCAACACCAAATGCACGTAAGCTTGTTTTATTACTTTCTATTTCTTTATGTTCATCCGAAGATACATTTTCAGTTACTTCTTGAACACCGCCATTTAGCGCATCTTTAACGCGATTCATCAAAGAATTACGAGATTGTGTATCCGCATTAGAATCATTGATAATATCTTTATTACTTAATTTACCAATCTCAGCACGTAAACGACCGTTTAGTCTTGCTAATAATAAGTCTTCGACATTATTACCACCAGCGACTGTTTCATAATAACGATTGAAATCAATAATTTTCCATTGCACAAAATAGTCGACGATTAATTCTTTCTTTTGCACATTAAAAAATCGTTGTTCTTTATTGTTATTAGAGCTATTAGTCGTTTGAATTTTAGCATCAATTACTTTAACTGTATCCATGCCCGGGATTTTAAAATGTAAACCAGGTTCAGATAATCCAATGATTTTATTGAATCTTAAAACAACACCACGTGTACCTTCTTCAATAACATAAACGCTTGAAATATATACACCAATTAATATTAAAACTATAGGAATTAATAATTTTCTCATATTTTTCTCCTTAACGTCCCATAGTCCGCGTAGTATTTCTTACGCTGTTTGAGTTATTACTACTGCTATTTGTTTTTGGTGATTCAGATGCCGTTTGAGACTGATTTTTTACAGCTTCAGAAGAAGACACATTAAAATTATAATCACTCGTGATACTTGATGATGTTGGTGAATTAGAATTTGTCATTTCTTTATTTTGAAATAACTTTTCTAATGGTAATACCATAATGTTACCACTTTTATCATTAACAATAACTTTATTGGTTTTGGTTAATACTCTTTCCATGGTTTCAATATACAAACGTTCTTTAGTGATTTCAGGTGCTGCTTTATATTGAGGTAGGATTTTTTCAAAGCGTGCAACATCACCCGCAGCTTCAAGTTCAACACGTACTTTATAAGCATTAGCATCGGCCAAAATTCTCGCTGAGCGACCTTCTGCTTGTTGTACGATTTGGACTTTATCTGCTTCAGCCTTTTTAATTTCACGCTCACTATCACCTTGAGCACGGATAGCATCATCATAAGCATCTTGAACTTCATCTGGTGGACGCGCTACCTGAAAGTTCAAATCAACAATATTTATACCCATATCATAATGCGTAATCACATTGACCAATTCATCTTTAGTACTACTTTCAAGCACAGAGCGTCCATCAGAAATAATTGCGTCAATATTTGAACTACCGACAGCGGTTCTAAGTGCACTATCAGCCGCTTGTCGCAGACTATCTTCTACATTTGTGACATTAAATAAATATTTTAAAGGATTATTAATACGATATTGTACGTTCATCTCAACAAACACTAGGTTTTCACCTGTCGTGACGATAAATCCTTTTACATTGAAATTTTTAGTACCTTGAGTATCAACAGGATAAACTTTGTCTACTAATGGTATTCTCCAATTTAATCCGGGTTGAATAATTTCAGGTTGAACTTGACCAAAACGAGTAATTACACCACGTTGGCTTTGATTTATGGTGTAAAAACCACTTGCCCCCCAGATAAGGAGTAAAATGATAAGTATGACAACAATAATGACACTTAGCGGAAATTTATTAGCCGAAGATCCGCCATTGTTGCCTGAATTACCTTTTTTTAAGAGGTCATTAATTTTATCAAAAAAACCGCCAGATAAGTTAGATGGTTTTTTGTTATTATTACCCCATGGATCGTTATCTTGTCCGTTATTACCGGGCTGATTCCACGCCATATTTTATTTGCTCCATTAAACAATTAGTTGTTATTTTGCGTATTGATAAAGTATAACAGATCTGGCTCTTGTTTACACAAACGGTTCCATTCAATTGCAGGCATTCTTACATCTAAATGGAAGCTACCATCGCTATTAATTACTTCGTGTTCAACTGCATTTAGCTGATATAAACGGCTTCTTAGTTTTGCTAAATGAATTGGTAAGTTTAGTTGGCAAACTTGAATTTGCCTAGCAAGTCTTTCTGTTAATGCCGTAAATAAGAGATCTAATCCTAAACCATTTTCAGCAGAAATCCAAACACGAATTGGTACACCATTTGAATCACGATCAATACTTGGCTGTTTATCTTCGATTAAATCAATTTTATTCATGACTAATAGTGTTGGAATTTCATCAGCGTCTATTTCCAACAAAACCTCATCAACCGCTTGCATGTTATCTAAAAAGTTGGGATCAGCGGCATCAACAATGTGTAATAATAAGGCTGCTTCTTGAGTTTCAAGCAAGGTTGCTTTAAATGCAGCAATAAGATCATGCGGTAAATGGCGTATAAAACCAACCGTGTCAGCCAGCACGACTTCGCCTACATCATCAACAACTATTCGGCGTAAAGTTGGATCAAGTGTTGCAAATAACTGATCTGCGGCATAGACATCCGCTTGTGTTAATGCGTTAAACAGTGTTGATTTACCGGCATTAGTATAACCCACTAAAGATACAGTCGGAATATCTGCTTTATTTCGAGATTGTCTGTTTTGATTGCGCTGTTTTTCAACTTTGGCAAGTTTAGATAAGATTAATTGAATACGATGACGAATTAATCGCCTATCGGTTTCTAATTGAGTTTCGCCTGGGCCTCTTAACCCAATTCCCCCTTTTTGTCGCTCAAGATGAGTCCAACCACGAACTAAACGTGTTGATAAATACTGTAATTGAGCTAATTCAACTTGTAATTTTCCTTCATGGGTTCTTGCACGTTGTGCAAAAATATCAAGAATCAATCCAGTTCTATCGATAACACGACATTCACACAATTTTTCGAGGTTTCGTTCTTGGGTAGGCGTTAGGGTATGATTGACTAAAATAACAGAGGCATCTAATTCTTTCACTTTTTCAGCGATTTCAATAGCTTTACCTTCGCCAATAAAATATTTGGCTTGAGGCGCCTTTCTTGAAGTTGTCACGATATCGAGAATATCTATCTGAGCTGAAGAAACTAATATTTCAAACTCTTTAAGATCCTCAATATCGCTTTCTTGGGGAAAGAACACATGCACTAATAAGGCGGATTCACCACCTTTATATCGTTCAAACAATCGAACTCTCCACTGAAATTATCAGCTTTCAGTTTCCTCTTCAGGCTGAGATACCAATCCTGAAATAGGTCTTGATGGTACGACTGTTGAAATAGCATGTTTGTAAACCATTTGGCTTACCGTATTCTTTAATAAAATAACAAATTGATCGAATGATTCAATTTGACCTTGTAATTTGATCCCATTGACTAAATAAATTGAGACAGGAATATGCTCGCGACGAAGCAAATTTAAATAAGGATCTTGTAATGACTGCCCTTTTGACATGAGTTTATCCTTTATAGATGAAATAATAATGAAGATAAAATAATTGTAAACGCAAAAAATAATATTTAATGCGACATAAGATACTTCTGTATTATCAAAATAACATAAAAAGCATCGCTATAAAACTAACGAAAAGCGATTAATGCACAAATAACTAAAATTTTAATGTATTTAAACTAAAAAATACAAAAATTATACCGAATCTTGACAATTATCCAAAAAATTTTAAGAAAATGCAATTTTCTATTTTAACTTAAAAGGTTAAAAAAGAAAATTAAAACAATTGACATCATTATATATTTTGGAAAACAGAATCCATATTATCCCCATTTAACCATGTGATTGGTTGCTTCCAGCCCCTTAGCCAGGTAATCTGTCTTTTCGCTAATTGCCGTGTGGCACAAATCCCTTTAAAGACCATTTCATCATAACTTATTTCACCACTTAAATATTCCCACATTTGACGATAACCGACACAACGTATAGAAGGTAAATTTGAATGTAAATCTCCACGTTCCATTAATCGTTTAACTTCATCTTCAAAGCCAAGTTCTAACATTTGTAAAAAACGTTGTTCAATACGTTGATGCAACTCCGCTCTATCTGGTGGCATAATGGCAAATTGCATAATATCGTAAGGTAATAGTTCACCACTATGTTGTGTCAATTCAGTTAAACTTTTTCCGGAAATTAAATAAACTTCCAAAGCACGATTAAGACGCTGTGGATCATTAGGATGAATTCTACTTGCCGAAACAGGATCGACTTTTTTTAACTCTTCGTGAATTGACTGCCAACCATATTTATTGGCTTTTTCTTCAATTTGCTGACGTATTTCACTATTCGCTGCTGGCAGAGGTGAAAGTCCCTCAATTAAAGCTTTGAAATAGAGCATTGTTCCCCCCACTAATAGTGGAATTCGACCATTATTCAAGGTGTTTTCAATTGCTGAAATCGCATCAGACCGAAAATTTGCAGCAGAATAACTTTCAGACGGATCACAGATATCAATTAATTTATGAGGGTATATTTGTAATTCCGATTGTGTTGGTTTTGCTGTGCCAATATTCATCCCACGATAAATAAGCGCAGAATCCACACTAATTATATCAATAGGATAACGATCATAAAGTGCCATAGCAAAGGCAGTTTTACCTGATGCAGTTGGCCCCATTAACGAAATAATTTTTGGTTTACTCATAATAAAATTGATTGCGTAATAGTTTGAATATCAATAGGGTATAAAAACGTTTCTTGATTTAATAGTTTAATATCTATCTGTTCTAATTGAGCAAGCAATTGAATTACGTTAGCGACACTCCAACTGACCATACTGTTATCTTCGCATTCAATAGCTAACCAACTGGCAATTTGAGTAGGATCGATAGTTGTATTTTCAGCAGATAAAAAAGAAATTAAAGCAGGTAATAACTGTTGCCAATTTGTCGTACGTAACATTTTAGGAACGTTTTGCAAATGTAATTTTGCTTTTTCAAAATAAAAATCAAAGCCTAAAAAGGTTAATTGTGCTTTATAGTGCGTAAGAACTTGCTCTTCTTTGCGATTAATTAAAATTGTTAATGGAATCAGTAATTTTTCAGATTCTTGCGATAATAATTTAATCGCATTCACTTTTTGCTTTGCAACAGGTAGCTTCATTAACATTAGTTTTTGCTCACTGTCTTCATATTTTTCCAGTAATGCAATATCAGGTTGAATAACAGTTAAAACTCGACCAAATTGGACTAATGATGAACTATCAAATTGGTGTTGTAATGATGACTGTAAAGGAGTTGTTCGTTTCGGGAATAAAGTTTCAATCACCGCTTTTTGTGGTTCTGTAATGTGATGAGCCTGTGGTAAATCAATCTGTTGTTTTTGCTCTTGATTCTGACGGTTTTGCTGAGCATCAACATTAACAAGTTGTCCGTACAGCGCATTATTTTCTTTTACATTATTGGTTATCTTTTGAGGAAATGGCTTATTCGTAGAATAAGGTAACGGGTTGGTTTGTCGATTGAAAATATTATCACCCGCCGCTTGTCTATTCGGTGTAAAAGCGATTTTAGTTTGGTTATCTTCTAAAGGTAATGTGGATTCAACTGACGACTCCAGTGCCATAACAATAGCTTGATAAACAAAATCATGAACAAGTCTAGCCTCATGAAAACGAACTTCATGTTTAGCTGGATGAACATTGACATCAACTTGCTTTGGATCAAGCTGTAAAAAAACAACATAACTTTGTTGTTCGTTCGTTCGGTTTACATAAGCTTGTCGTAAAGCATGATTGAGTAATTTATCTTTAATTACGCGCCCATTAACATAAAAATATTGTAGATCGCTAACTTCATTACTAGCAACCCATCCTTGAATCAACAAATCATCATGTTGCCAATCTAACTTTACTGCTTTTTGAATGAAAGCACGACCACACACTGATTCAACGCGCTTATCTAACTCAGATGCACGATATTGTTTAACTAATTTACCATTATGTTGCAAGTTAAATGTCACATCAGGACGCGCCAACGCAATACGTCTGATAAACTCTTCAATATGCATAAATTCCGTTTTTTCGGTTTTCAAAAAGCGACGTCTAGCAGGTGTATTATAAAATAGATCCAACACTTCAACTGTTGAACCCACTGGATGTGCTGCAGGTTTAATGGTGGGGGACATATCACGACCTTCAGCATAAACTTGCCAGGCTTCAGATTGTTCCGCAGTACGAGAAGTTAACGTTAATCGAGAAACTGAACTGATACTAGCAAGCGCTTCTCCTCTAAATCCCAGACTTACAATCGCCTCCAAATCGTCTAAAGTATTAATTTTACTTGTTGCATGACGAGCTAACGCTAAGGCTAATTCACTCTTATTAATTCCACAACCATTATCTCGAACGCGGATTAATTTACATCCACCCTGTTCCAAATCAATATCAATTTGCGTACTACCAGCATCTAAACTATTTTCAATTAATTCTTTAATAACCGATGCTGGACGCTCTACCACTTCGCCAGCTGCAATTTGATTTGCTAACTGAGGTGATAGAATATGAATAGCCATTAATGTCTTTCTCCAAATTTAGGATTTTGCTTTACATAATTTTTTATACCTAGATAAATTGCTTTGGCAATTTTATCTTGATGCGCACTACTACCAATTAATTTTTCTTCCCCCACATTTGATATAAAACCAACTTCAATTAAAATTGATGGAATATCTGGGGATCGCAATACACCTAAACTTGCATGCTCAGGTTTATTTTTATGCAATTTGATTGTACCGTTCATCGCTTTTAACACTTGGGTCGCTAACTCATAGCCTACACGTTGTGAATAAGAAAATTGCAAATCGAGTACCGCTTGACTTAAATGAGCATCATGACCATCGCTCAGTGCATCGCCTGCGCCACCTAATAATTGTGACTGTTTTTCCTCTTGCTCAATCCAACGCCCAAGTTCAGTATCAGCTCGCTTAGTTGATAATACCCACACTGAAGCACCAGTAGCACTACGATTCGGTGCTGCATCAGCATGGATTGATATAAGCAAATTAGCTTTACTATTACGCGCAATCTCTGAACGTTTGGATACCGAAATAAAATTATCACTGGTTCGAGTTAATACACCTTTAAATTTTGGATCGTTATTGAGTAAAGTTGTCAGTTTTTTAGCAATAGAAAGGGTCACGGTCTTTTCATATAATTTATTTTTACCTATCGCACCTGAATCTTTGCCACCATGTCCTGCATCAACAGCAATCACCACTTTAGCAGCATAAGCAGAACTGCAAAGCAACAATAACATCACAAAAGTAAATAATTTTTTCATCATGTATTCGCTAAGTGTAGTTGATTAATAATAGCTTGACCTTTTTCCGTTTTTGCCAATAAAGTCGCTGTGCGTTCAAGTTTTAAATAGTTTAAATGAACTTCGATATCTGCAATTGGCAAAATACCTTGTGCTTGCTGTGGCCACTCTATTAAAGAAATAGATCGCGAAGCAAAATATTCACGAATCCCCATAAACTCAAGTTCTTCTGGATCATAAAGCCTATATAAGTCGAAATGATAAACTGAAAAATCATCAAATTGATATGATTCTACTAAGGTATAAGTTGGACTTTTTACATTACCAACATGCCCTAATTGTTGTAAAAAACCACGACTAAATGTTGTTTTTCCAGCACCAAGCTCACCAATTAAATAAATGACTATTGTACTATTATTATTCAATAAATAACTTAAACAATGCTTTGCTAACTGCTTTCCAAAGAAGATGGTTTGTTGTTCGTCGGCTAAAATAATAGGTTTCATAACAGATATTTTGCTTAATAAATAGTTGTTATTATATACTAATAACCTTTAAAGATGTACTAACCAAAATTAACTCAATTTTTGAGTAAATTTTAACTTTAATATCATGTCTTGACATAATAAGTGAAAAAACATGCTACATACTATTTCAACGGATAACCAATCAATAATCGATCCACAACTTATCTGTGCCCAAGATGCGGTCTTATTTTGGCAAAATGGCGTATTTGTTGCGTTACAAAATACTCCTGTTCTTAATGCTATTTTAGAAAAAACTCAACATTGTTATATTTTAGATAATGATATAACAGCGCGTGGACTTGATCCGTTTATTGATAAAAGATTGCATATCATTAATATGCAACAGATGGTTGAATTAACTGTTCAATATTTTCCTCAAATGAATTGGCAATAATCAAGTAACCTTGTTAACTTTGATTTTTACTTCCTGTATCAACAATATTTCACAATAGACAGAGCCAATTTGCAATTCAATACACCTCGGTTTAATATGATTTTCATATCCTATAATTCTATATCCAACTGTAAATGGTAAATTTATTATCAATAAAAGAAATTGATGACTTGCTAAAAAAAGGCGAAGTTGTTGCTTATCCAACCGAATCCGTTTTTGGATTAGGATGCGATCCTGATTGTCAAACCGCAGTAATGAAACTGCTTGATTTAAAACGCCGTCCCATTGAAAAAGGTTTAATTCTCATTGCCAGCCATTATGATCAACTTATTCCTTACATCGATGAGTCAGCCTTGACCTATCAACAAAAACAGTTAGCTCTTACCAATTGGCCAGGTGCGGTTACTTGGATTTTTCCTAAGAATAAAAATACCCCACAATTTTTAACCGGACAATTTGATTCGATTGCAGTACGTGTTACTGATCATCCATTGGTATGTACATTATGCAACCTATTTGGTAAACCTTTAGTTTCAACAAGTGCGAATCTTTCAAATTATCCGCCTTGTTTTACCGCAAACGAAGTTGCATTACAATTTGGTGAACAGTTTCCTATTTTACAAGGTGAAACCGGACACAGGGCTTCACCTTCTGAAATTAGGGATATAAAAAACGGCCAAATCATACGACAAGGTTAGTATTATGCACAATTTATATATTGGTATTATGTCAGGTACCAGCATGGATGGGGTAGATATTGCTTTAGTTGATATTACCGCAGGAAAAGTTAAATCAATAGCCAGCAAATGTTATTCGCTGCCAGATGATATTAAACAACAATTACTGACCCTTTGTGAAACCAAACAGACTTCATTACAAGATTTAGGTGAACTGGATCATCAGTTAGGCTTAGTTTATGCCCATCATGTGAATCAATTTTTAACACACCATAAAATAGAACGTAATAAAATTAAAGCAATTGGATGTCATGGACAAACTATTTACCATTCACCATTAGGTGCAAACCCTTTTACGATGCAAATTGGCGATGCCAATATCATTGCCGCCCTAACAGGCATTACTACCATCGCTGATTTTAGACGAAAAGATATTGCTTATGGTGGACAAGGCGCACCTTTAGTGCCTGCTTTTCATAAATCACAACTTGAAAATCCATCAATTAATCGTGTGATATTAAATATTGGTGGAATAAGCAATATCACGGTACTTATTCCACATCAGCCCGTCATCGGTTACGATACCGGACCGGGTAATGTATTGCTTGACGGTTGGATAAAGGCTTGTCTTGGTAAAAATTATGATAACGATGCTAAATGGGCAAAAACAGGAAAAATGGATACCAAACTTCTCACTAAATTATTAAATGAAGATTATTTTCAATTACCCGCCCCTAAAAGCACAGGACGAGAACTGTTTAACCTATCTTGGTTACGTCAAAAATTGACAGGTATCACATTAAAATCTGAGGATATTCAAGCAACACTAGTTGAATTGACTGCATTATCTATCGTGCAAGAAATAATAAAATTATCCATTAATACAGAATTGCCATGTGAACTTTTAGTCTGTGGTGGAGGCGCAAAAAATCCACTTATCATGCAAAGACTATCTGCGTTATTGCCTAATTGGAACGTGTTAACTACTAGTGAAAAAGGAATAAACAGTGATGATATGGAAGCAATAGCATTCGCTTGGCTTGCCTATTGTCGACTTAATAATATTCCGTCGAATATTCCAGAAGTGACTGGTGCAAACCAAGCTGTATCTTTAGGGGTGATTTATCAGTAACAATATTTAAATCAAACCAAATTTTTTTAGGGCTTTTGCAATCCCATCATTATCATTGGAATCAGTGACAAATTCAGCTTGCTCTTTTAATTTGTCCACAGCATTAGCCATTGCTATCGGGTGATTAACGGTTGTAAACATCTCTAAATCATTCATCCCATCACCAAATGCGTAAGTTGGCACATCAGTGAATCCTTTTTTTTGCAATAACTGATTAATACCGTTACCTTTAGATCCACCATGATTAAAAACATCAACGCAATATGGCGTGTTACGTATAAACGTTAATTCCGGAAAAGCATCACGATAAACAGATTCACCTTCTTCGCACAACAATAACATCATTTGAATCGGTTCGTTTAGATAAAGCAGATCATCAACAGGGGGAATAGGTTGTTTAAGATAGTGATAAAACGTTTTTGCGGCTTGAGTACACTCAGAAATACGCATTATTTCATCATTATAAAAAGCTAAAGGAATATTCATTTGCTGTTTTGAAAACTGATACATTCTGGCGATTAAATCTTTATCGATATTATTCGTAAAAACTTTCTCGCCTTTATATAGAACAATTTGCCCATTCATACCGATAATAGAATCAATCGACAATTTTTTCATTAAATAGGTCACTTCACAAGGTGTACGACCTGTTGCAAGCATTGGAATAATATTATTTTGCTTTAGCTTTCTTATTGCCTCAACTGAACTTGCTAAAACCTCTATTTGACTATTAAATAAAGTCCCATCTAAATCAAAAAAAACGATAGCTTCAGGATTATTACTCATATTACAAATCCAAAATATTTTTAATAAAAGGAATCGTTAACTTACGTTGTTCCGCTAATGTTGCTACTTCAAACTTTTCTAACAAAGAAAACAGGGTACGCATATCACGATGGACACGCTTTAATAAAAATAATCCAACTTCAGTCGATAATTCAAAACCGCTTAATTGGGCTCGTAGTTGTAACGCCTTAAGCTTATCATCATCACTTAATTCTTTTAATTGATAAACTTGCCCCCAACTAAGTCGTGATACCAAATCAGGCAATATAAAAGAAACCTGTTTAGGGGGTGCACTGGCAGTAATCAATAATTTACTAATATTTTTTTCAGTCAGACGGTTAAATAAATCAAAAATAGCTTCTTCCCAATCCCGATTGCCTGCAATAGCATCAATATCATCTAAACAAACTAAATCATAATTATCCAACCCTTGTAAAATTTCGGGAACAAGGTGGAAATACTGTTTTAAAGGAATATAACTAGCCAGTTTATTTTGACTTGAGGCATGCAATAGATGAGTACGACCAGCAGCACTTGCCGACCACATATAAAATACATTGAAACCTTGCTTAACCAATAAAGTTTGCAATGAATCAAGTAATAATTGATTATCACCTATATAAAAACTGTCGAAAGTTTCACTATTTGGTAATGAAAAAGGCAACGGTAATTGTGAAAGAGTAATAAAGTAACCTCACACTAAAAAATTAATCTAGTTAAGTATAAATTTGCTTTTGTAAAAATAAAAGAATTTTATAAAAAAGGAACAATTTAAAAAAATAAAAAATCGTTATTCAAAAAACCCTCGATATATTTTATCAGTAAACTATTAAAAAACAGCCAACAAAAAGACCAAAAAATAAGCAATCAAAATATATTTTTGTGGATAACTCTGTGCTAAAAGAAAGTAATAAGCTGTGATAAGGCTATTAATAACCTAAATGACAAAACCAATTGTGGATAACTAAGCTAATTATCAACAAGTTTAGATCAACAAAGATCCGATCAATTAACAGTGTTACAGGATCAATAAGATCCTATAAAATAATTACTATATCCAGTTATCAACAGAAAGGATCCACTCTAATAGTAATAAAAATAAAAAGATCACATAAAAGATCTTATTTAATTTAAATAGCGATCAAATTAGATCATTTGACGTATTCAAAAAGATGAGTAAAATCGCTAACGCTAATTTAGATCAAAACAACATGTCTGAACTAACAATCATCTTCATAGAAAATAACAACGAGGCTTTATATGTTTTATCCAGATCTTTTTGATGTCATTATTGTCGGCGGCGGTCATGCTGGCACAGAAGCTGCCATGGCATCAGCAAGAATGGGCCGCAAAACACTACTTTTAACCCATAATATCAATACATTAGGACAAATGTCCTGTAATCCTGCTATAGGTGGTATTGGTAAAGGTCACTTGGTAAAAGAAATCGATGCCATGGGAGGATTAATGGCTCATGCGATTGATCTTGCAGGGATCCAATTTAGGATCCTTAATAGCAGTAAAGGTCCAGCGGTCAGAGCAACACGTGCACAAGCGGATCGATCGCTTTATCGAAAAGTGATCAGAACAACACTTGAAAACCAAGAAAACTTAATGCTCTTTCAACAATCCGTAGAAGATGTGATCATTGAAAACGATCAGATCACCGGAGTTAAAACGCAAATGGGCGTCTCTTTTAAAGCTAAAGCCGTCGTCTTAACGGCTGGCACTTTTCTAAATGGAAAAATCCATATTGGTTTAGATAATTACAGTGGAGGAAGAACAGGGGATCCTGCCTCAATTGGACTATCTAAATCATTACATCAATACCCATTTAGAATGGGAAGATTAAAAACAGGTACACCACCGCGTATTGATGCCCGAACAATTGATTTTTCTAAATTAGGTACACAATATGGAGATGATCCTGTTCCGGTATTTTCGTTTTTAGGTAATGCTAATCAGCACCCAAAACAGATTCCATGTTATATAACAAGCACAAACGAAACGACACATGAGATCATTCGTAATAGCTTAGATCGAAGTCCAATGTACACAGGGGTGATTGAAGGCGTAGGTCCAAGATATTGTCCTTCAATTGAAGACAAAATTATGCGTTTTTCAGATCGCAATTCTCATCAGATCTATTTAGAGCCAGAAGGATTAGATAGTAACGAAATATACCCAAATGGGATCTCAACCAGTTTACCATTTGATACGCAACTTGCTTTTGTACGTAGTATGAAAGGTCTTGAAAATGCTAATATCATCAGACCTGGGTATGCGATCGAATATGATTATTTTGATCCTCGTGATCTCAAACCTACACTTGAAAGTAAAGTGATCAAAGGGCTATTTTTAGCTGGACAAATTAATGGGACAACAGGGTATGAAGAGGCAGCTGCTCAAGGCATGTTAGCAGGTTTAAATGCCGCACGGTTCGTTTATGAACAAGATCAATGGTATCCAACGCGTGATCAAGCTTATTTAGGTGTACTGGTTGATGATCTTTGTACGTTAGGCACCAACGAACCTTATCGAATGTTTACTTCTCGTGCTGAATATCGTTTGATGTTACGTGAAGATAACGCTGATATTCGTTTAACTGAAATTGGTCGTAAGCTAGGCATGGTTGATGATTATCGTTGGCAAAAATTTAATGAAAAATTTGAAGCGATAGAACAAGAAAGAGCGCGTTTACGTGATATATGGGTGCATCCACATATTGAAACTATTGATGAAGTGAATGCCGTTTTAAGTGCTAATTTAACCAAAGAAGCAAATGGTGAAGAGTTACTTAAACGCCCTGAAATGAGCTATAACACATTGAAATCATTATCACTATTTGCGCCTGGATTAACTGATCCTAGTGCTGCAGAACAAGTTGAAATTCAAGTTAAATATGATGGATATATCAAACTTCAAATTGAAGAAATTGAGCGCCAAAAACGTAACGAAGAAACATTAATTCCTGAGCATATTGATTATGCTGAAATTTCTGGATTATCAAACGAAGTTGTCGCTAAATTGAAACAGCATAAACCAGTATCGATCGGTCAAGCTTCACGTATTTCAGGCATAACACCAGCGGCAATATCAATGTTATTAGTTTATTTAAAAAAGAAGAATTATGTTAAAAAAGAAACTCACTAATCTTATTGATCAAACAGATCTTTTGATCACAGATCAGCAAATTGATCTGCTTATTGAGTATGTTGAAATGCTGAATAAGTGGAATAAAGCCTATAATTTAACTGCTGTGCGTGATCCCAACGAAATGTTAGTAAAACACATTATGGATAGTTTAGTGGTATCGCCCTATTTAGTGGGCGAACATTTTATTGATGTCGGAACAGGACCTGGGTTACCTGGTATACCATTAGCGATCATCAATCCGGATAAACAATTTGATTTAGTTGACAGTTTAGGAAAACGTATTCGTTTTTTAAAACAGGTAAAATTTGAATTAAAACTGAATAATATTAATCCGGTGCAAAGCCGCATAGAAGACTATACCGAACAACAGTTTGATGGGGTCATTAGCCGAGCGTTTGCTTCATTACAAGATATGCTCACTTGGTGTCAGCATCTACCAAATCAACAGGGATCGTTTTATGCTTTAAAAGGTAGTGAACAAGATCCTATCCCTGATGGGTTTGAACTTAAACAGAATATTAAACTGACTATTCCACAATTAAATGCGGATAGATGTTTAACGATTATTACTAAAGTTAATTGACGATAATTTTAATTCTTACCTGAGAAAGAAATATTAATTTTTACGCTTTTTCAGGTAATCTTTGATACCACTAACAATCGCTTTTGATACTTGATTCTGGAAAGAAGCGGTTTTTAATTTTTTTTCTTCGTTAATATTACTAATAAAAGCGGTTTCCACCAAAACAGAAGGAATATCAGGGGCTTTTAAAACAGCAAAACCTGCTTTTTCAAGTGAAGGTTTATGTAAACTATTGACGCCTTTTAGTCGATTTAATATAGCATTACCTAATAATACACCGTTGCTAATAGTTGTTTTTTGGACTAAATCTAAAATAGTATTATCTAAATATTTATCACCACTGCGACTCACGCCACCTATTTGATCGGCATTATTTTGTGTTTGAGCCAAATAATTTGCTGCCGAACTTGTCGCCCCTCGGGTGGATAATGAAAATACAGAAGATCCTCTAACTGATCGACTGGTAAATGCATCTGCATGGATAGAAATAAAAAGATCGGCATGTAAAGATCGTGCTTTAGCTACTCGTACTTTCAATGGGATAAACACATCTTCATTACGGGTCATATAAACTTTAACATTCGGCTCTTTTTTCAATAAATTAAAAGTTCTGCGTGCAATTTGTAAAACAATATCCTTTTCTCTGGTTTTGTTATAGCCAATCGCACCCGGATCTTCACCGCCATGACCGGGATCGAGCATCACAATAATCGGGCTATTTTTCTTTTTATTAATGGGTGGTTTGATCTCAGCTTGCTGTTGGTTTAGATCACCTTTTGTATATTCTTCTAACAGTGCTAATAAAGGATCATCATCTGTTATTGAAGATTGTTTTGAAGGATAAAGATCGATGACTAAACGGTTTTTAAATTCGGCTACAGGGGGTAACGTAAAAGTATTGGGGTCTATTCCTTGCTTAGCTTCGATCATTATTCTAACCGTTTTAGCATCCAGCTGGGTAACTTGAATTGATTTGATGTAAGGATCGTGACTTAATACTTTCGATGAAATACTTTTTAAAACAGGATTTGAATTGATATTATCAATATCGATCACTAATCGATCTGGGTTAAATAATGCAGCACTTTTGTATTTAAGCTTACTATTAGATTCTAACGTAATTCGTGTGTAAGTAGAGGAAGGCCAAATACGAACAGCGACCATTTGTGCCATTGCTGAAGCAAGACCAACACGAGTGACAGACAATAAACAAGTCGCAAGAATACCTTTAACTAAAAGGCGTTTTGTTGGACTGAACGTTTTTGACATATCTAGGCACTTTCAATAATTAAATTAAGGCGGATAATAACATAAATTATTGTGAATGGTAAAAGTTACCAAGAATTATAACTGTTTCGCATCGTTGCAAAAAAAGCTTTTGCTTTAATTCGAAAACATATTCATAAAATTAAAAAAAAGAGAGTAACAGAAGTTACTCTCTCACTCAATTGGAAGAACTTTGAAAACTACCAAAAGAGTATGTTATAAACTGTATTTAGCAGTTATATCGATTCCTTTAAAAAGGAGGACTACTGATAAATAACGAGTTACTTCTCGTTAAATTTATCCCAACAAATATTAACGAGAAAATCTAGCTTAATGGCCAGTCAATTCAGTGCTAAAGTATTGTTAGTTGTAGTCCTCCAACAAATTTGCACCTACTGTTAACTAAAGTCAATCTTTAATTTAATAAAGAAAGCATTTAGTAACTGCTAAGTAGTATATCATTTAGAATAAAAATATGAAAGGTAATTTAGTGACTAAAAATTAAAAATATTTAATTGATTGATAGAGTTATTAAGAGCATCTGAAATAAATATAAAGATTATCGTTACAAAAAGACGAGTAACCTAAGTCACTCGCCCTCATTATGTCATTTAAAATCTAAATAGCAATAGCCTTAAAAACGACTACACTAGATGGATTTATTTTGTTTAAATATTTCTGAATTATTCAAATCATTTTGAAATATTTAAAATAAGTTCTGACGAGAAATTCTAACAAATGGTTAGTCATTCAAGTTGGTAGCATAACTTTGTGTAGTTCCTGCTGACAACTATGTTAATACTGAAAAATCCTATGGTAGAACCAAATGATACAAATCAGTAGTAGTAACTATAATCCAAAAAAATGAAAAATATAACAATTAATTAGTAATTTTATGTTAACTGTTTTAAGCATAAATTAAAAAGGTTAAATTGAAATTATTTTTTTTAGATAACAATTATTATTTTATTATAGACCCTACATTCACAAAGGATTACAATATGGCACGCTAAAATCGCGGATTTAAACCCGTTTTCATTTTAACAATTAAATATAGCTGAGTTATTGATGAGCAAAAAATTACATATCAAAACTTGGGGCTGCCAAATGAATGAATATGATTCAACCAAAATGGCAGATCTCCTGGAATCCACCCACGGTTTAACATTAACAGACAATGCAGAAGAAGCAGATATTTTATTATTAAATACATGCTCTATTCGGGAAAAAGCCCAAGAAAAAGTCTTTCATCAACTAGGTCGTTGGAAAAATTTAAAACAACATAATCCTGACATCATTATTGGTGTAGGTGGTTGTGTAGCATCACAAGAAGGTGCACATATTCGTAAACGAGCTCCTTTTGTTGATATTATTTTTGGACCGCAAACTTTTCATCGTCTACCGGAAATGATAGAACAAATTCGAAGCGGTAAAGGAAATCATGTTGTCGATGTTAGCTTTCCTGAAATTGAAAAATTTGACCGTTTACCCGAACCTCGCAGTGAAGGTCCAACAGCGTTTGTTTCAATTATGGAAGGATGTAATAAATATTGTACCTATTGTGTGGTACCTTATACCCGTGGTGAAGAAGTGAGCCGACCTTGTGACGATGTAATTTATGAAATAGCTCAACTGGCAGAACAAGGTGTGCGTGAAGTTAATCTGCTTGGTCAAAATGTCAATGCTTATCGAGGACCAACCTTCGATGGCGATATTTGTTCATTTGCAGAACTACTTCGGTTAGTCGCTGCCATTGATGGTATTGACCGTATTCGTTTTACAACTAGTCATCCAATTGAGTTTACTGATGATATTATCGATGTTTATCGTGATACGCCTGAATTAGTTAACTTTTTACATCTACCGGTGCAAAGTGGATCGGATCGTGTTTTAAATTTAATGAAACGTACGCATACGGCACTTGAATACAAATCAATTATCCGAAAACTACGCAAAGTCCGTCCAGACATTCAAATTAGTTCTGATTTTATTGTTGGATTCCCGGGTGAAACACAAGAAGATTTTGAACAAACCATGAAATTAATTGCTGATGTCAATTTTGACTTAAGCTATAGCTTTGTCTATTCTGCACGCCCTGGTACACCAGCGGCAGAAATGGAAGATAACGTTTCTGAAGACGAGAAAAAACAACGTCTTTATATCCTACAAGAACGTATCAATCAACAAGCAATGCAATTTAGCCGTCGTATGTTAAATACCGTGCAACGCATTTTAGTCGAAGGACCATCTAAAAAAGATCTGATGGAACTAACGGGCAGAACTGAGAATAATCGTATTGTTAACTTTGAAGGTCATCCAAATATGATTGGTAAATTTGTTGATGTTGAAATTACCGATGTTTATCCAAATTCATTAAGAGGTAAAGTTGTGCGTACCGAGGATGAAATGGATCTGCGTGTGAGTGAATCTCCTATGTCTGTAATCTCAAGAACCCGTAAAGAAAACGATTTAGGTGTCGGTATCTACCAACCATAATAAAAATAACATATTGAATTATTAAAAAATAATATTTTATCATAATGGAAAGGAAAGAAAAAAATGCTTATTATATTCGGCTCCAGAGGTCGTGAAGTAAACGAAAAAACAGGGCAATTTAATTGCCCTAGTTGTTGTACACAGCAAAACATTAAAACTGATGAAAAACAACAACAATATACGCAAGTTAAAGTGGCAAGATATTTTACATTGTTTTTTATACCAATATTCAGTTTTCAAACATTAGGAAGATACATTAGATGTAATCATTGTCATTCAGAATATAATGAAAATGTTTTAAAATATGTACCGCCTACATTAGAAGAAGAAATTGGTCAGGATGTTGAGCAAGAATTAAAAAGTGGTACACCAATCTCAATGATGATCAATAAACTAAAAACGCAAGGATTAGATGAACAACAGGCTACAAAACTGGTTGATCAGATAGTATCGGGAAATATTGTTACTTGTCATCATTGTAAAAAGGAATTTTTAAAAGGTGTTGAAAAATGTCCTTTATGTGAAGGATATCTTAGCAATTAACATGAATGATTAGAGGGCTTATCATTGAAAATTATTACACATCAAACCGTGCTTGAACCAGATGATAATCAAAGATTAAATAGTCTTTGTGGCCCTCATGATGACAACGTAAAACAACTTGAACGTCGACTTGGTATTGAAATTAATCATCGAGGTAATCTATTTTTGATTACCGGTGATCAGATTTGTGTTAACGCAGCCGATCAGATTTTAAAGTCACTTTATCAACAAACTAAAACCAAAAACAACATTATTGATATTGAACCCGAACACATTCATTTAGCGATAAAAGAATCCGGTGCGCTTGAAAAAATGAAAGAACATCTTCCTGCTTATACTGATCAGCATGGAAGTAAAATGGTGATGATTAAAACAAAACGTGGGGTAATCAAACCAAGAACGCCCAATCAGGCTCAATATATTGCGCATGTTTTAGATTATGATATCTCGTTTGGTATTGGGCCTGCGGGAACGGGTAAAACCTATTTAGCGGTGGCAGCTGCTGTTGATGCATTAGAAAAGCAACTGATTCGTCGGATAGTACTGACTCGACCCGCTGTTGAAGCGGGTGAAAAACTTGGATTCTTACCAGGTGATTTAAGCCAGAAAGTCGACCCATATTTACGTCCACTTTATGATGCGCTATTTGAAATGCTGGGTTTTGAAAAAGTCGAAAAACTGATTGAAAAAAGCGTGATTGAAGTTGCGCCACTAGCGTATATGCGTGGTCGTACCCTAAATGATGCATTTATTATTCTCGATGAAAGCCAAAACACCACAATAGAACAAATGAAGATGTTTCTAACACGCATTGGCTTTAACTCAAAAGCTGTTATAACAGGGGATATCACTCAAATTGATTTACCGCGTCACCAAAAATCCGGTTTACGTCATGCAATTGAAGTTTTAAGCCAAGTTGATGAAATTAGTTTTAACTTTTTTAATAGTGAAGATGTTGTTCGTCATCCGGTAGTTGCCAGAATTGTCAACGCTTATGAACAATGGGAACAACAAGAGCATCAATCAAAAAGCAGTATTTAAGGAGTATTATTATCCCTATTACAACAAAAAAAAAGCGAACTAATATTCGGGATCATTCAGCAGAAACAAACTTATTCCTGCGTAGAGCTTTGTTTGCTTTTGTGGTAATTATCTTTTTGATTATTATTTTATTAGTAAATTTAGCGGATCTTCAAATTGCTAATTTTAGTTATTACAGTACTAAATCAAATAATAATCGTATCGAAATTATACCTATTCCTCCTAGTCGCGGCATGATTTATGACCGTAATGGAACGCCATTAGCCAGTAATAATATCACCTATCAACTAAACATTATTCCTGATAAAACCAAAAATCTGAATGAACAATTTGAACAATTAAAAAAAGTGGTTGATTTGACAGATGAAGATATTGAAAATTTCCAAAAAGAAAGACGAAATTATCGCGCTCACAGACCCGTTCCGCTAAAAGATAACCTTAGTAAAGAACAAATTGCACGATTTGTTGTCGATCAACACAGATTTCCTTTTGCCTCAATTGTTAAAATACAACACCGCTATTACCCTTATGGTGCATCACTAACTCACATTCTGGGGTATATCTCAAAAATAAATAGCCAAGATAAAAAGCGGTTAGAAGAAGAAAATAAAACCAGTAATTATGTTGCGACGCTCAATATCGGAAAAATGGGCATTGAACGCTATTATGAAAACATATTACATGGCACAGCTGGTTATGAAAAAGTTGAAGTTAATAGTCGCGGACGTATCGTCCGACTCCTTGAACAGCATCCACCACAAGCAGGCGAAGATATCTATTTATCAATAAATCTCAAATTACAACTTTACATCGAAAAACTTCTTGCTGGGCGCAAAGCTGCTGTGGTGGCGATTGATCCCAATAACGGTGAAGTCCTAGCGATGGTATCAAGCCCTAGTTATGATTCAAATGATTTTGTTGGAGGGATATCAAGTGCAAAATATAATGAATTACTTAATGATCCGAACAAACCTTTATTTAATCGGGCTTTATTGGGGGCTTATCCACCTGCTTCAACCGTAAAACCCTTTATCTCTGTAGCTGCATTAAGTGAAGGGGTTGTAACGCCCAAAAGCGTGGTTAACGATCCTGGATGGTGGCAATTACCGGGAACTGAAAGACGTTACCGAGACTGGCTAAAATGGGGACATGGTCGGGTTGATGTACTAAAAGCGATAGAAGAATCAGTAGATACCTATTTTTATCAAGTTGCTTATGATATGGGGATTGATCGTTTAAGTTTATGGATGACTAAATTTGGCTATGGTCAACGCACTGGAATTGATATGTCACCAAGTGAAGAGACACGCGCTGTTATGCCAAGTCGAGAATGGAAAAGTAAACGTCATAAAAAATCCTGGTTACAAGGAGACACTATCCCTGTTGGCATTGGTCAAGGATACTGGACTGCAACACCAATGCAAATGGCAAAAGCATTAACTATCTTAATTAATAATGGAAAAACTTATACCCCCCATTTTTTACTGTATAAAAAGAGTGATATTTTAAATTCCAATGAAGATCAGTTTCACATTGATCCCGTTCAATTTGAACAGCCAAATAATTTAACAGAAGTTAAAACAAATTATTGGGATTTAGCGAAAGAAGGGATGTATAGAGTGATGTTTGGTTCACGAGGAACAGCACGTAAAGTGTATGCTGGCGCTCAATATCAAGCAGCAGGAAAATCAGGAACAGCACAAGTGTATGGTTTAAGAGAAAACGAAACTTATAATGCGAACAATATTCCCGAGCATTTACGTGATCATGCATTATTTATTGCTTATGCGCCTTACGATAAACCCAAAATAGCATTGGCTATTGTACTTGAAAATGGGGGGGGCGGAAGCTCAAATGGTGGTGCGGTTGCACGCAAAATTCTTGATTTTTATCTATTAGGCAATCACTCCACTGATCTCGATGACGCAGTTCAAGATACAGGATATGAAAATTAATTATGAATAACATCAAAAAATCTTTTTGGCAAAAGATACATATTGATCCCCTTTTTTTTCTATTTATAACGCTACTACTCTGTTATAGCTTATATATACTTTGGAGTGCGAGTGGGCAAAATATCGATATGATACAAAAGCGAGTGATACAAATACTCCTTGGTTTTTTTATCATGATATTTTTAGCTCAATTTTCACCTCGAACCTATGAAAAATGGGCTCCCTATCTTTATATTTTTTGTATTATCATTTTACTGTTTGTTGATATTTTTGGTTACACCAGTAAAGGCGCACAAAGATGGTTAGACTTAGGTGTATTGCGATTTCAACCATCAGAAATTGCAAAAATAGCCGTGCCATTAATGGTTGCTAAATTTATTCATCGTGATGGCTGTCCTCCACCTTTAAAAACCACATTACAAACCTTGGCTATTATTGGTGTGCCAACTTTACTTGTTGCAATGCAACCGGATTTAGGTACAGCTATATTAATTGTCATGTCAGGAATATTTATTATCTTTTTGGCTGGTATTGATTGGCGATTTATCATTGTTGCTGTCATCTTAATTGCTGCTTTTTTACCTATCATGTGGTTCTTTTTAATGCATGATTATCAACGTGAACGGGTGTTAACACTTTTTAATCCTGAGCGAGATCCAAATGGTACGGGTTATCATATTATTCAATCTAAAACCGCCATTGGTTCTGGAGGGATATGGGGTAAAGGATGGCTTGAAGGCACGCAATCACAATTAGAATTCTTACCAGAAAGACATACTGACTTTATTTTTTCTGTAATTGCAGAAGAATTTGGTTTTATTGGTACTATCGTTCTGTTAATTCTTTTTTTATGTTTAATTGTTCGTGGGTTAATTATTGCATCACAAGCACAAACGACATTTGGTCGGATATTATCTGGTGGTCTGATTTTAGTATTCTTTGTCTACGTGTTCATTAATATCGGTATGGTCAGTGGAATCTTACCGGTAGTTGGTGTACCATTACCTTTAATAAGTTACGGTGGCTCATCATTAGTCGTTTTAATGGCATGTTTTGGCATTATGATGTCTATTCACACACATCGATATATGTTATCTAAAAATATTTAACGGAATTCAAATAAATGAAAAAGAAATTTAAATTATCTTTTGCTATCTTGATGCTGTCAATTTGCACATCAGCATCTGCTGATATGCCTTTTCCTATTCCAGCTATTCCCCAATTAAATGCTGAATCTTATATTTTAATGGATGCCAAATCAGGCGAAATTTTAGCGGAATATAACGCTGAACAACAACGTGATCCAGCCAGTCTTACCAAAATGATGACCAGCTATGTAGTTGGTCAAGCTTTACACTCAGGTCGAATTAAAAATGATGATATGGTTGTAGTCAGTAAAGATGCATGGGCAACGGGTAACCCTGTATTAAAAGGATCATCATTAATGTTTTTGGAAGTGGGTAAAACCGTTTCTGTTTCGGATCTTAACAAAGGTATCATCATTCAATCAGGTAACGACGCTTGTATTGCAATGGCTGAACATATCGCAGGTAGCCAAGGTGCTTTTGTAAATTTAATGAATGACTATGCCAAAAAAATAGGTTTGGAACATACTCATTTTGAAACCGTACATGGACTTGATGCGCCTGGACAATATACCACAGCCAAAGATATGGTGTTATTAGGTCGCGCATTGATTCGTGATTTACCTGATGAATATGCGATTTATAAAGAAAAAGAATTTACTTATAATCTCTCTAAACCGCAATTAAATCGTAATGGTTTACTATGGGATACTACATTAAATGTAGACGGAATCAAAACAGGTCATACCCAAGCAGCCGGTTACAACTTAGTTGCCTCTGCTGTCGAGGGTAATACACGTTTAATATCGGCAGTATTAGGCGGACGAACCTATAAAGGTCGTGAAGAAGAAAGCAAAAAATTATTAGTTTGGGGCTTTCGATTCTTCGAAACGGCTAACCCTATAAAAGCGAATATGCCTTTATTTACTGAATCCATTTGGTATGGAGATGAAAATAAAATCCAACTAGGTTCAATAGATGGTGCTTATGTTACTGTACCAAAAGGTCGTTCAGCTGATCTACAAATAAAATATGTCGTTGATAATTATATTTATGCACCGATAATGAAAGGAAGAACGGTAGGTAAAATACAATTTTTATTAGATGGCAAAGTGATTAATGAACAACCATTAGTGGCACTGCAAAATGTTGCAGAAACTGGGTTCTTTGGCAGTATGTGGGATTGGATAGAATTACAGTTTGTAAAAATTTTTAATTAATAGGTTCCTTTTTTAGTTTTGCAAGCTTTGCTTGCAAAACGCCCTATTTATAGCCTTTCATTAATGATTTGATGAAAAATATCTACCGTTCTGGTTTCCACCTTACTCCTCAATATTTAAAAATTAAAAGCCGTCAATTCACTTTTTTAAATGCGTTTAATATCACTATATGCATTATCAATAGCAATAAAAAATTAACCTTATTAACAAAATATTTTCAATTTATTTAACAAAAGCTTGCTTAGCTTAACGAATAATCTTATCATTGTAAACTAATTAAGATTATCAAAATCGATAACATAAATAAAAGTTAATTAGGGATAGTATGGATATTAAGGAGTAGTTGTGGTTCGTTGTTTAGTGCTATCAGATAACCGATTACCTATTTACGGTCATTTCTGTCATTTTTATGATGATTTGTATCTCAATTTACAATCATTATCACATCAATTTCTTGATTCTTTTCTGATTATCGATGCCCCCCATTATTCCAACTTAAGTAACCAAAATCATCATTACCTAAATAACGTTGGAAAGCTGACTAACCAGTCCGACACATCAGCAAAGGAGTAACCCATGGCGAACAAAATAACAACCCTTATCAATCAAGTCGGTGAAAGTTTACTGAATGAATTAACGGGCGAGGTAAGCCACAACCGCTACACCTTAACGGTTGATAATCTGATTTCGCCGGTTTCTGTTTTACACGTACAAGGTGATGAACAGCTCAACCAGCCATGGCATTACACCATTGACTTTACCAGCCCGGATAAAGGCTTATCGCCCGATGATATACTCAATCAAAAAGCGTCATTTTCGTTTAATCCTGCGGTTAAAAATGTGCTGGCAACAGCGATTCGTTCCTTAAGTGACCTGCCTGTCGAGAGTGACTTACGCAAAATATATGGCGTTATTACCCGTTTTAGTTTGTTATCGGTCAGTAAAGAGCAGGCACATTATCAGATAGTGTTATCGCCTCGTTTAGCCAGATTAGCTTTAAATCGCAATAATGCGATATACCAAAACCAAAGTGTGATTAGTGTGGTAGAAGAAGTGCTACGCAGTCATGGTTTTACCGGCATCGATTACCGTCTTGAATTAAACAGCAGCTATCCTGAACGTGAGTTTATCACCCAATGGCAGGAAAGTGACTTAAGCTTTATTCAGCGTCTGCTGGCGGATATTGGTGTCTGGTTTCGATTTGAAACGCATGCTGAGCACAATTGCGATGTAATGGTGATAAGCGATTACGAACAAGGTTATGAGCAGGTCAGCGATATTGATTACCGGTTACCCAGCGGGATGCTGGATGGCGGCGCAGAAAGTATCTGGGATATTCGGTTACGCAGTCGGGTGGTGGAATCATCGGTTAAAGTGCAGGATTACAATTACAGGGATGCGAAAGCGAATTTACACGGTGATGTGAACAGCCAGCCAAAAGACAGCACCACCTATGGCACGGATTACCGTTATGGCGAGCACTACAAAGGGCTGAGAAGTAACGGACAGGCAGATAAGCTAAAAGGTGAGGCAGATAACGATAACGAAGACTCAACCGACCCGAATACTATCACAGAAAGCGGACAATGGTATGCCCGAATACGGCATGAACAGGCAATCAGTGAAAAAATCGTGATTAGTGGCAAAAGCAACCGCTATCACCTGACACCGGGGCAACGTATACAGATTAAAGGCAGTCCGTTAGTTGATATTGCTGACGGGGTGATAATATTAAGTGTGGAAGGGCAAGGCAACCGCACGGATGCTTACGAGCTACATTTTACCGCTATCCCGTATCAGGTATTCAAACCATACCGCCCTAAACCGATAGCCTGGCCGCAAATCGGGGGAACCTTACCGGCACGGGTGACCAGTCCGGACAATGACACCTACGGCTATATTGATACCCAGGGTCGGTATCGGGTGAAATTTAACTATGACCTGAAAGCGTGGAAAGCAGGCAATGAAAGTTTATGGGTAAGACTGGCAAAACCGTATGCCGGAGGCTCTTATGGCTTTCATTTTCCGCTAATTGACGGCACGGAAGTCGCCATGGCATTTATGGACGGCAATCCTGACCGCCCGTATATTGCCCATGCTCTGCATGACAGTGCTCACCCTGACCATGTCACCACAATAAACAAACACCGTAATGTGATTCGTACCCCCACCAATAACAAATTGCGCATGGATGACAAACGGGGACAAGAGCATATCAAGCTGGCGACTGAATACGGCAAAACGCAACTTAATCTGGGTCACTTAGTCAACCAAAAAAAAGAATTACGGGGTGAAGGGTTTGAACTGCGCACTGATGAATGGGGGGCGATAGCGGCTGAAAAAGGCTTATACCTGACCAGCCAGACCGAGCCAAAAGCGCAGGGTAAACAGCTGGATATGCAGGGCGCAATTAGCCAGATAGAAAACGCCTTATCGATTGCCAAATCACTACAAAATGCCGCCAGTCAAGCCGAAGCCCACGGCGCTGACACCGACAGCCAAGACCAGCTCAAGGCAAACTTAACCGAACTGGCGCAAAGTGGCATATTAGCTTATGCGCAAGAAGGCATTGCGTTAACCAGTCCTGAAAACATCCAGTTATCAACCGGTAACAGCGTAAGTGTCACCGCTGAAAACCAGACTGACATCACGGCATTAAAAAACATCACACTGGCATCGGGTGATGCGATAGGGTTATTTGCTCATAAATCGGGGATGAAGGTCTTTGCCAACCAAGGGGATATTGACATACAAGCCCAAAATGCCAACCTCAATATGGCGGCTAAACAAGATATCAAAATCGACAGTGTGGACGGCGAACTGACCATTACAGCAAGCGAAGCGCTGACATTAATGTGTGGTGGCTCTTATATCAAAATCAGCAGTGAAGGCATAGAGCTTGGCACGCCGGATAATGTGTACATGAAATGTAATGTGATGCAGAAAATGGGGGTAGCGACCATCAATGTATCGTCCCCTTCTCTGCCTAGCCCATTATCAGCCACGACAAACCGTATTTGTTTACGCTGTTTAATTCAAGCTGCTGAGAATGGTGAAATGTTTGTAGTTAGTGGGAGTTAATTAGTTATGTTAAACAACCATATTGTAAATCAAATAATATTAGAACGCCAAAAACAGTCACGATATAAATTAAACCTTTATGCTTTAATCGATGGTCTTGAATATGAGCGTTTATTTCGAAATGAAATCGTTGAAAGTGAAGGAGTGGCTCCGTTATTCATTCAACCCAATAATCAAGATTTTGCTTTTGCAGGACCTTGGATTTTGAATGTCTCGCAATTGAGTGATGATTTAAAAAGCCAAATCATTAAACTTGAACAAACGTATCCCTCTGTGTCATGGATAATGTCATCGTTATCTTTTAACTATTTATTAAATCATTTAGAAAGAAAATTGCATTTAACATTGGAAGATAATCGTTATGCGTTACTTCGTTATTACGATCCACGAGTATTAAATAAACTCCCTAGCGTACTAACACCAGAACAATTTAAACTATTTACGTTACAAATTAATGAGTGGATTTTTTATCTTAACAATCATTATTACTCATTGATGACAGGACGATTATCATGAAATTTAGTACAGAACAAATCAATAAAATTTTAGAGCAAGAAAAAGATGAATATCTTTGGGATCTCATACATAAATTTAAAAATGATAAACGTTTGAAATTACCTGATGAACAAATTGAAGATCTGTTTAAACGGTTAAAAGAAACATATGGCTATCTTATGGAATTAGGGTTTGATAAAAAGGTGCTCATAGAAACATTTTTATGTGCCGAAACAACAACGCCTGGTTTTAGAGATAATCCAAAATTCAAAGCTTGGATAGAAAAGCCGAACGGAATTCCTGAAAATCAATTTGAAGATTTATTAAGAATAGCCAGTAAAATTCAATCATGGCAATAAGGAGAAAATATGGTAGTACCTATTGTGTTTGGTATTGCGTTAGAAGAGTTGGCTTTATATATTATAGCTACTGGTGCAGCGATTATTTATGCAGATCAAACAATGAATAAAGATTCTGGTACTAGGACTAGTTCAAAGCCAACTTGGCCTAATAGTTCTGAAACGGATTCTTCAAAAAGCAGTGAAACAACACAAAGCGATTTATTTAACTACAGTGCTGACGCTTCAATAGACGAAATTATTGAACGAGAGCTGCATTCGCAATCAATTGGCCTTGAACAAGAGTACAGTCGAATTAGCTATGATGAAAAAGCACGGCTACGAGCAGAAACCTTAGCACTTATAACGACATTAGTAACCTCGCAAAATTGTGATTGCCCACCCGATACCTATAAGCGGGTTAAGTTAAAACCAATACGTCGAGGTATGAGCTTACTGTCACTCGATTATCAATCAGCGATTTGTGATGTTGAGTGGTACATTGAGGAAGGTAATAAAAAATCAAATTTAATTCCTGAGTGGGTCTATTTTCAGGGACCGGGTGATCCGCCAGTGGATTTTGATGGATGGCTTCCGCGGTTTTGTCTATTTTTAGAGGTTAAAGCGCGTTATGATTTTTTATTTCAAAAAGGGTTAGGAAAGCCTGTGTTAAATAATTGGGCTCTAGGTTATTACAATTCTTTAGTTAGTCAAGCTAAAAGGCAAAATAAGGTATGCGATTTTAATCCTCCTGCAAAATGTTGTTGGGTGTGGATGACACCAAAAGCGTATCTTTACTTTGAAAACATAAAACGTAATTTTCCACATTTGTTGTCTATTTTTGTTCCATTATCTTTCTATTAGGAAGCCATTATGAAAAAAGAATTAGCTGTTGAGATGTATTTTAAACCTGAAGCCTATTTACCACTCTCTGTGTGTATTGCGCAAATTGAACAGATATTAAAAATCCAGCATAACTATCTTCATAAAAGTGAAAATTGGTACTTATGTGGCGCCTCTAAGAAAAAATCATCCATTTATCAGATATTTGATGAAAATGGTATAACCGAAGTTGGTTTGAAAAAGCTGACTCTTGGGTATAAAAAAGAACATAATAGTTTTGATTTGGCTGTTTGGGATAAAGATACTGAAGAGGCAGCTCTAAGTTATTTTTTATATGAGAAAACTTTTGAGAAAAGATTTTTCCTTAAAATTTATTTAAGTTTTACAATAGATATAACGATTACTAAATCTCAAACAGTCACTGCGTTTATTTTAGCCTTAGTTCAGAAATTTAATAGTGCCTATATTATGGTTAATGGAAATTATTTACCCCAAAAAGCTGTTTTTCCCGACAGACTATCTGCAGGCTGGATGATATACCTACCCAAGACTCAATTAACGCACGAAATGGTGCCCGAGTCGTCGGATGTGGTAAGTGTCAAAAATGAGGATGGACTGGTAACCGGAACGCTGGTGGTAACGATGCCTCATTTTTTTGATGAAGAAAATGCAGATGATATTAAAGCGGTAAATCGAGTTGATATTCGGCTACGTGAGTTAGATCTATTGCCATTGTATACAGACATGTAAACTATTTATTCTGAGTTAGAGGGAAGAAAAATCAAATTTAATTCCTGAGTGGGTTTATTTTCAGGGGCCGGGTGATCCGCCAGTGGATTTTGATGGATGGCCATTTCCAAAATCACTGGTGATATTAAAGTTTTTATTAAAGAAAGAATGTCTCCTGCTTTCGGGTATGTGCCAGCCAATTATTTTGAAAAAGTTTATACAATTCAAGTCGTACAGGCAGAAGAACAATATTTCATCGATTATGATAGTAAATGTGATTAACATAACCAAGATTAAACAGTGTGATTTGCCGGTACGGGTCGAATTGAGCCACTTTAAAATAAAAAAACAATTCAAAAAAAATCATTTTTTAATAAAAATAGCGTAATAAAAAATGTGGATTATGCATTATTAAATTATGAAATGAAATTGATGGTATCTAAAAATTATATTTAAGGCGTTAATCGATAACTTAATCCTCATTTATTATGACTGTAAATCTTTTTTTGCCAATAAAAATCACATCGATATAAATAAAACTAGCAATATTTATCTAAATATGGTATAAAACGCGCGCTACTTTTCACATTCATTTTTCAAAAAAATCGTTGTGAAAGTCAGCACAAATTTTAAACTTTAATTAACGTTATAACACACACATATCATTACTCTTTTCCGGGGTGCCTTTTGTTTTATGCAATAAGGTCGGTTAAAGCGGATATGTGGAGGCATAACCCCAACGTCAAAATGAGGAAATCATGACTACAGTATCAATGCGCGATATGTTACAAGCAGGTGTACACTTTGGACACCAAACCCGTTATTGGAACCCAAAAATGAAACCATTTATTTTTGGTGCGCGTAACAAAGTTCACATTATCAACCTTGAAAAAACAGTACCAATGTTTAACGAAGCGTTAGCTGAATTAAACAAAGTGGCTGCACGTAAAGGTAAAATTTTATTTGTTGGTACAAAACGAGCAGCAAGCGAAGCGATTAAACAAGCCGCTGAAAGCTGTGGACAATACTATGTTAATCACCGTTGGTTAGGTGGTATGTTGACTAACTGGAAAACAGTACGTCAATCAATCAAACGTCTTAAAGATTTAGAAACACAAGCTAGTGATGGTACATTTGACAAATTAACCAAAAAAGAAGCACTAATGCGTGCTCGTGAAATGGCTAAATTAGAAAATAGCTTGGGTGGAATTAAAAATATGGGTGGCTTACCCGATGTGATTTTTGTTATTGGCGCAGACCATGAACATATCGCTATCAAAGAAGCTAACAATTTAGGTATTCCAGTCGTTGCTGTTGTTGATACCAACTCAGATCCAGATGGTATTGATTACATCGTTCCAGGTAATGATGACGCAATTCGTGCAATTCAATTATATGCAAATGCAGTTGCGGAAGCCGTTCGTGCTGGTCGTGAACAAAATCAATCTCCAGTATCTGAAGAAAGCTTTGTTGAAGAAGCTCCAGCAGCAGAGTAATAAACTCAAATATTTTCAGGGTCGATAATATAAATAATCGACCCATTCTAATGAAAATCATCACAATGGTTAAATAGAGGATTTAAAAATGGCTGAAGTTACCGCTTCTATGGTAAAAGAACTGCGTGAAAGAACTGGCGCAGGTATGATGGAATGTAAAAAAGCATTAGTTGAAGCAAATGGTGATATCGAAGTTGCTATCGACAATATGCGTAAATCAGGTCAAGCAAAAGCGGCTAAAAAAGCAGGTCGTGTAGCGGCTGAAGGTGTAATTATTTCTAAGATTTCTGCGGATAAAAAATCGGGTGTAATTTTAGAAATCAACTGCGAAACAGACTTTGTTGCTAAAGATGCAGGTTTCTTAGAGTTTAGCGAAAAAGTTGCTACTGCAGCATTGAACGATAGCATTACTGATCTTGCTGCGTTACAAGCAAAATTTGAAGAAGAACGTACAGCACTAGTTGCAAAAATCGGTGAAAACATCGGTATTCGTCGTATTCAACAAATTTCAGGTGATGTAGTTGGTAGTTACCAACATGGTGCACGTATCGGTGTATTAGTTGCTGCAAACAGTGGTTGTGATGAAGAATTAGTTAAACATATTGCAATGCACATTGCTGCAAGCAAACCAGAATATGTTAGCCCAAGCGATGTTCCAGCTGATGTTGTTGAACATGAGCGCAATATTCAAATCGAAATTGCAATGCAATCAGGTAAACCACGTGAAATCGCTGAAAAAATGGTTGAAGGCCGTATGCGTAAATTTACTGGTGAAGTTTCACTTACTGGTCAACCATTTGTTATGGATCCAAGTAAGACTGTTGGTGATTTACTGGCTGAGAAAAAAGCGACTGTTGCTTCTTTCATCCGTTTTGAAGTGGGTGAAGGCATTGAAAAAGTGGAAGTTGATTTTGCAGCCGAAGTTGCTGCGATGTCGAAACAATCTTAATTGTTTCGTAAAAAACCGCCGTCAAGGCGGTTTTGTTTATCTACAAATTTTTTTAAATTATTGCTAGCTAGCCATTTTTAGCTTGTCAGGTAATTAAATAACGAAATAGTGAGACTTCATATGGTAACCCCTTTCTATAAACGTATTCTTCTTAAACTCAGTGGTGAAGCACTACAAGGCGATGAAGGTTTTGGTATTGATCCCACCGTTCTTGACCGCATGGCGCAAGAAATTAAAGAACTTATTGAAATGAATGTTCAAGTTGCTGTTGTTATTGGGGGCGGTAATCTATTTCGTGGAGCTGGTCTTGCAAAAGCCGGTATGAATCGTGTTGTTGGCGATCATATGGGGATGCTAGCAACAGTAATGAATGGTCTTGCAATGCGTGATGCGTTGCATCGAATTGAGGTTAATGCGCGTTTAATGTCAGCTATTCCACTTAATGGAGTATGTGACGATTACCGCTGGACAGAAGCAATTAGCTTGCTTCGTCATGGTAAAGTGGTTATTCTTTCAGCAGGAACAGGTAATCCTTTTTTTACAACTGACTCAGCAGCGTGTTTACGTGGTATCGAAATTGAAGCAGATGTGGTGTTAAAAGCAACAAAAGTTGATGGTGTTTATTCGGCTGATCCTGTTAAAGATCCAAATGCAACACTTTATAAAACATTAAATTATGAAAAAGTGCTTGATGATGAATTAAAAGTAATGGATTTAGCTGCGTTTACGTTAGCACGTGATCATAACCTGCCGATTTGTGTCTTTAACATGAATAAACCAGGTGCATTACGTCGAGTGATTTTAGGTGAACCCGAAGGGACATTAATTAATAATCAGGCAACAGTAAGCTGTTAGTCTTATTTATTCAATATAAGGTTTTTATTATGCTAAATGAGATTCAAAAAGAAGCGCAAGTGCGCATGGAAAAAAGTATAGATGCGTTTCAAACTCATATTTCTAAGATTAGAACAGGACGGGCATCGCCAAACTTATTAGACGGTATTATGGTTGAATACTATGGTAGCCCAACGCCGCTTCGTCAATTAGCAAATGTGGTGGCTGAAGATGCAAGAACATTGGCTATCACCGTATTTGATAAATCATTAACACCAATGATTGAAAAAGCAATTTTATCTTCTGATTTAGGGCTCAATCCAGCGTCGGCAGGTACGGTTATTCGAGTACCATTGCCACCACTAACAGAAGAACGTCGTCGTGATTTAACGAAAATTGTTCGTAACGAAGCAGAACAAGGTCGTGTGTCAATTCGTAATATTCGTCGTGATGCGAATGATCAAGTCAAAGCATTATTAAAAGATAAGCAAATATCAGAAGATGATGAACGTAAATCACAAGATTTTATTCAAAAAGCAACTGACGCAGCCATTAAAAAATTAGATGCTGTGCTTGTTGATAAAGAAAAAGAGTTAATGGAATTTTAATTCTTTGTTTAAAAAGCTTAGTTGATTTAACTAGGCTTTTTTCATTTTATTTATATCATTAGCTTTTAAAGTTTTGATTTGCATTTAGTGAATAATGCTTAAATATTCTAAATCAATGGGTAATGTTAGAGTGCGCATTACTTACCCAGTTTCTTACCTATCCTATCAACTTATTAAAAATTAGTGTTACTACGCCTGTTAAATTTTTTAGGCAATAAAATTGCATTCATTGTATTAGACGGCAATCGGGCAGTATCCAGATTTGTATTATGAGCAATTTGTTAATTATTTTTCTGGTCAGTTTGAAAACAAAGTAATTAATGCTGATGAACTTTACTTTAAGATTATTAACCTGTTGGAAACTACTGAAGTATTAACCGCTGTATTTTAATTGCTAACAAAATATTGGAATGCATTTGAAAAAGACCTGTCAATATTGATATGGAGAAATCACGATTCATTAAAGCTGGGTCTTTATTAAATAATTTTTCTGTTAAATTGTCTGTAGTTAGCACAGAGTTTTGTTTTTAATTATCATAATTTAAGTATATAATGTTAGGATAATAACATCTATAGTCATATAATGTTATTATCCTAACATTACTAACAATATTTACTAGATATCATTAACAATAATTAAAGGACATTTTATGGGTTATGCAAAGTATATTGATCATACTTTACTCGCAATGAATGCGACTGAAGATCAAATACGTAAATTATGCGAAGAAGCTAAGCAGTACTATTTTTATTCTGTATGTGTTAATTCAGGTTATGTTCCTTTAGTCGCTAGCTTATTAAAAGGTAGTGATGTAAAGGTTTGTTCGGTTGTGGGTTTTCCGCTTGGTGCGATGTTAACATCGGCTAAAGCATTTGAAACCGAAATGGCTGTCAAATCAGGTGCTGAAGAAATCGATATGGTTATCAATGTCGGTTGGCTAAAAAGCAATGATTGGGAAGCAGTGAAAAAGGATATTGAAGCTGTTTTTAAAGCATGCGGTGCAGTTCCGTTAAAAGTCATTTTAGAAACTTGCTTGTTAACTAAAGAAGAAATTGTGAAAGTTTGTGCTATTTGCAAGGAAATTGGTGTTGCTTTTGTAAAAACATCGACTGGTTTTAGTGTATCTGGTGCGACGGTTGAAGATGTAAAATTGATGCGTGAAACAGTCGGTGATAAAATGGGTGTTAAAGCATCAGGTGGCATTAGAGATCGTCAAACGGCTGAAAAAATGGTTTATGCTGGTGCAAATCGATTAGGCGCTAGCGCGGGTATTGCGATTGTATCAGGCGATAAAACTTCCTCTAGCGGTTATTAATTCATCCTTCATAAGCTACTGATACAGTAGCTTATGGCTATAGATGGAATAGCAATGGAAACACAACCCAAAAAAAGAGTCAATGCACTTATTGAACATTTAAAAATAATCGATAAAATTCATTTAAAACAAGCAGCACAAATGCTTGGTGTTTCTGAAATGACAATTCGTCGTGATCTTAATAATCACTCCTCATGTTTGGCTGTTTTAGGCGGTTATGTGGTTAATCAGGCACGTCATACCATATCGCAATATTTTGTGTCTGATCAGCAAGATAAGCAAGTAATTGAAAAACGTTATATTGGTAAGTTGGTTAGTCAATTTGTTGATGAAAACGATACAATTTTTTTTGATTGTGGTACGACTATGCAATTTATCATTGATGAAATTAGTGATGATATTTCTTTCACTGCCATCTGCTACTCGCTCAATTCCTTTCTGGCATTACAAAAAAAGCCAAAGTGTAAAATCATTTTATGTGGTGGGCATTATCAACTTAATAATGCAATTTTCACCAGTATTTGTTCAGATAATCAGCTCGATGTTGTTTGCCCAAATAAAGCCTTTATTTCGGCAGCGGGTATCGATCTAACTCAAGGTACCACTTGTTACCATTTTGATGAGTTAAATATGAAACATAAAGCCATGAAAAAATCTAATCAAAATATATTAATTGTTGATCACACTAAGTTTAACCAAGTTAAGCCAGCTTTTATTTGTAACCTTGATGAATTTAATTTGGTAATGACAGACAAAGTACCTGATTTAGAATATGTTTCATATTTTAAAGAAAATAACATTGGTTTAATTTATTAATTATGAAAAACATCGCAATTTTAGGTTCAACAGGATCAATAGGCTGTAGCACTTTGGCGGTCATTCGGCAAAATCCAACATTATTTAACGCTTATGTGCTAGTGGGTGGCAGTAATGTAAAAAAAATGACTGAACAATGCCAAGAATTTAAACCCCATTATGTGGCAATGGCAAGTGAACAAGCTGCACAACAGCTTAAAGCAAATCTTGTTGATCTAAAATTGGATATTGAAGTATTAAGTGGTGAACAAGCTATTTGTGATTTAGCACAGTTGCCCGAAGTTCACCAAGTCATGGCTGCCATTGTGGGCGCAGCAGGATTAAAACCGACGCTTGCTGCAATTGAAAAAGGAAAACGTATTTTACTGGCTAACAAAGAGTCTTTGGTTACTTGTGGACATCTGTTTATGCAAGCCGTAAAGCGATATGGCGCTGAACTGTTACCGGTTGATAGTGAACATAATGCGATTTTTCAAAGTCTGCCTACCGCCGTTCAGCATGATCTCGGGTTTGCTAATTTGGTTGATCATGGTGTGACCAAAATCGTGTTAACCGGCTCTGGGGGGCCTTTTCGAGATTGGGCAGTCAATCAATTATCTTCGGTGTCACCTGCACAAGCGATTGCTCATCCTAATTGGTCAATGGGAAAAAAGATTTCCGTTGATTCCGCTACGATGATGAATAAAGGTTTAGAATATATTGAAGCACGTTGGTTATTTAATGCTAGTGCTGAGCAAATGGAAATCATTGTCCATCCACAATCAATTATTCATTCAATGGTTCGTTATCAAGATGGCAGTGTTATTGCTCAATTAGGTGTGCCTGATATGCGGACACCGATCGCTTATTCTATGTCTTATCCATTACGTATCACATCTGGTGTGCCTGATTTAGATTTTACTCAAATGTCATCACTGACGTTTAATATACCTGATTTTAATCGTTATCCTTGCTTAAAATTAGCCATTGAGGCTTCTTGTCGAGGGCAAGCTGCAACCACGACCCTTAATGCGGCCAACGAAGTGGCGGTTGAAGCATTTTTGCAAAATAAAATTGGTTTTATGGATATTGCCAAACACGTATCGGCAACATTAGATAAACTTGTTTTACCTGAACCAACCACTATTGAGGACGTTGTGGCTATCGATACATGGGCTAGAGCACATTCAGTTAAGGTGAATTAAAGCGTTTTATACTCTCGACAGGGTGCGCCCATGGCGACCACATTTGAAGGGATATTACGATCAACAATGCTTCCGGCTGCGATAACGGTATTATCACCGATAGTTACATTTGGCAGTATAATTACATTACCGCCAATCCAAACGTTGTGACCAATAGTAATTGGTTTTGCAAACTCAAGACCACGGCATCGTGTTTGGCTATCCAGTGGATGCCCTGAAGTGTAAAAGCCACAATTAGGTGCAACAAGCACATTATCACCAAATGTAATTTTAGCCGCATCAAGCATGATGCAATTAAAATTGGCGAAAAAGTTTTCACCAATTTCAATATTATAACCGTAATCACATTGGAATCCCGGCATTATCGTAAACTGCTCTCCTGTTTTTCCCAGTAGCGTTTGAAACAGCTGATATCGCTGTTTTTCGGCAAGGGGGGATAATTGATTGAGTTGAAAGCAGAGATCTTGAGCGTAAAGCCGATCGTTAGCCAGTAAATGGATACTAGGATCATACAATAACCCAGCTAACATTTTTTCTTTTTCAGTCATTGCATTACGCCATTTGTTTAGCGGTTAATGCGGGATTATCGCTAATAAATGATTGTAAAAATGCGCTGTCAGGCAGTGCCGTTAAAGCTCCTTTTTGAGTTGTGGCTAAAGCGCCACAGGCACTGGCAATGGTCATCATACTTTCAAGCATGAGTTTATCTTCTGGCATTCCCGATGACGCTATGCTACTTAACAAACCTGCGACAAAAGCATCGCCAGCTCCGGTTGTGTCAACACTATTCACATGGTAGGAATCAAACGAAAATATTTTACCTTGCCATACGACAATACTGCCATCTCGACCTTTGGTCACCAATTTTAGTGGAGCATTATAGTGCTGCTGAAGTTTATTTAATGCTTCATGCCAATCTTGACTTTCTGTCAACCAAAACAGCTCTTCATCAGACAGTTTAAGAATATCTGCATCGTGACAAAACTGCGTAATAATGGTGCGCATTTCGTCTTTATCTTTCCACATTTGCTCCCGTAAATTAATGTCAAAACTAATTAACCCCTGTTTAGCGGTCAGATCTTCAATAGCGGTTTTAAGTGTTTGTCGACAAGTTTGTCCAACTAATGCCAAAGAACAAAAATGTAAAATGTCTTGATTAAAATGGGGTATTGCTTGTTTTGAAAGGAATTGATCGGCTGACGGTGAGACTAAAAAAGTAAAGCTGCGTTCGCCGTTTTTACCTAAATCGACAACGACAGTACTGGTTCGATGAAGATCGTCTTTTTCAAGGCTTTGGCAGTCAACATGATATTCTTTGAATGTTTTTTCCATAAAGTGACCAAACGGATCATTACCGACACGACCGATAAACGCCGAAGGAAGACCTAACTTAGCCACGCCAATAGCAACATTTGCAGGTGCACCCCCTGCACAAGCTTGATAATTCATTTCGCCAAATGGCAATAAATCAATAACCGCATCGCCAAGAGACCAGACTTTAGTATTATTCATTTCATTACTCGATATAATATTTGGTTAATAGGGTTTAAGGTGTGTGAATAGGTTGACGATATTTCTAATTGATATCGTCTTTTGCACACAGATTAAACCAAGTTTAATAATTAGTCATTCGCCATAGACTAAATCATTTCAAAAAAAATTCATTGTTAACGTTAAAAATGTGTGACTTCCATCACATATTTTATCGCTTAATTTATCTATAGTTAACGTTAACAATTAAATTAATATACCTTATAATCAGATAAATCTGATATCGGATGAACAAAGGGGATTGTATGTCTACTGCTATTGATAAAGCAAATCAAGCTGTTTTGCAATTAGAAACGACCATGAATAAACAGTATTATCCACATTTTCATTTAGCACCACAATCGGGATGGATGAACGATCCAAATGGTTTGATTTACTTTAAAGGGCAGTATCATGCCTTTTATCAACATCATCCTTATGATGAAAACTGGGGACCGATGCATTGGGGGCACGCTGTTAGTGATGATTTAGTGACATGGCGAAGATTACCCATAGCCATTGCACCCGATCAAGAGTTTGATAAAAGTGGCTGTTTTTCCGGTTCGGCAGTCGAAAAAGATGGCGAATTATATTTAATTTATACGGGGCATATTTGGTTAAATGGTCAAGGTAACGATGAGCAAATTCGGCAAACCCAATGCCTTGCTATTAGTAAAGACGGTATTCATTTTGAAAAACAGGGAACGATTTTAACGCCAGAAGATGGCATCATGCATTTTCGCGATCCCAAGGTTTGGCAACAAGATGGGATATGGTGGATGGTTGTCGGCCAGCGAGATCGCAACGATGTGGGCAAAGTTTTACTGTATCGCTCACAAGATCTTAAAAAATGGCAATTTGATCATGTTGTGATAAGTGATATCGATCCTGATGTTTATATGCTTGAATGCCCTGATTTTTTTCCGTTAGGTGACAAATGGATTTTAATGTTTTCTCCGCAAGGTATGAAAGCTAAAGGTTACCAATATCGTAATCGGTTTCAATCAGGTTATATTGTTGGTGATTGGCAACCAGGACAAAAATTTTCTGTTATTAAACCTTTTCAAGAAATGGATTTTGGTCATGATTTTTATGCCCCTCAATCGTTTCTTGCAGCAGATGGACGCCGAATTATTTTTGCTTGGATGGATATGTGGGAATCAGTCATGCCGAGCAAAAAAGATAAATGGATGGGGGCATTTACCTTACCCCGTGAATTGATCTTAGATGCAGACAATAATGTTCGCAACAGACCGATTAAAGAACTTGAAGTATTACGTGAAAAACCTCAATCATTAACCAATATATTGTTGAGTAGTGAATTGAAAAATACGTCGATTGAATCAATTAGTTGTGAACTTAATGTCGAAATTGATCTTACTGAAAGTAATGCAGAACGTTTTGGCTTGCAACTGGCAGCAACTGAAGATGGTAAACAAGCGACATTGTTATTTATTGATTTACAATCTAATCGCATTGTACTTGATAGAAGTCTTTCTGGTTTAGAGCTTAAAGGTTACCGTAGTGTACCATTACCAAAAACCGATAAGTTAAGCTTACATATTTATGTTGATGCATCATCCGTAGAAGTTTTTGTGAATAAGGATTTATATAGCTTGTCTAGTCGTATTTACCCTAAATTACCTGCGACAAGAAAGGTGAATTTATTTGCAGAAAATGGGCAGGCTAAAATCATTAAATTAGAAAGCTGGCAATTAAAATCAATCTATCAATCATGAGTCATTAACCCACCATCTCGTCTGGTGGGTTTGTCACTGTGTCTATAAAGATTGGCGTTGTAAAAATGCTGAAGCAACTTGTGTTACTGTTTTTTGGGTTTGACCTGTGATGATATGTAAAGCTGCTTGTTCGCCTATTTCATAATGGGGAAGCTGTACTGTCGTTAAAGGGGGATAAAAAAGCTCGCCAGTACCCACCATATTATCATAGCCTAAAATAGCAACATCGTTAGGAATATGGAAACCATTACTTAGTAAATATTGATAACCAACAAAAGCGATCCGATCATTACCACAAATTAATACATCAAATTCAGGTTTTCTAGCACAGTGTTGTTTTAATATTTCAACTGTCATCATATATTCTTGCGCAAGATTACCTTGAGATGTGGATGTATGATAACTAATTAGGTCATCTAAATTTTTACCTGCATCAAGCCAAGCTTGTTCTGCTGCCTGACGTCTAATGCTACCGGCTAAAGTATGTTCGGATAAATAGATACAAAGCGGTTTTTGATAACCTTTATTAATGACTTGCTGCATTGCTTGGTATTGACCAGAGTAGTCATCAGGAATATAACAAGCTAATTGTTCGGAATCACTAATACAGTTGGCGAGCACCACATTTTTACCAAGTAATCTTTCAGGAAGCTTAACTTTTCTTAGTCCCATGGTGGTGTAAATAATGCCATTAGGGCGATAAGACAATAGCGTGTTAATGGCATGATTCGCGTCTTTATCGTCAAATAAATTGACAATAAACGTATTCCAGCCATGTTGCTGGGCTGTTCGTTCAATAGCTTGTAGCAGTTCAACTGAAAATGGTGTCGTGGCGGTTTCTAATGCTAAGACACCGATAGCATGTGGACCAGAATGATCACCACGTATTTTTCGTGCAGATAAATCGGGAACATAATTGAGTTGTTCAATTGCTTTTTTTACCCGTTTATATGTTTCTTTATTTAATTTTTCAGGATTATTGATTGCACGCGAAACAGTCATCAATGAAACCGATGCTAACTTTGCGACATCCTTAAGTGAAGCCATAGTTAAATCCTTTTGCTCAGCATTAAAAGGTTAATAATTAGTAATTACTTAATGTGATGATACCACAAATAAAAATGATAAAAAGTGTGAGGAATGTAACATTTATGATATCTGATTCTATCTATTTAGTTTCATTTATGACAATAATGTTAACATTAACATGTTAACGTTAAACTTCCATAATATAAGAGTACTAAAATATGAAAACGATAGAAACGGTAGAAAATAAAAATTATTGGTTCTCATCAGGTTATCTTATAACCTTTTATGCAGCATGGTCTCTTTGGTGGTCTTTTTACGCCATATGGCTTAAAAGTACAATTGGATTATCGGGCGAGCAGTTAGGAATTGTTTACGCAGCCAACTCTGCCGCCGCTATGTTTTTTATGATCTTTTATGGCATTATTCAAGATAAATTACAAATCGGCAAAGCAGTTATTACGTTTCAAAGTATTATGATGTTGCTGATTGGTCCATTTATGATTTATGTCTATGAACCCTTATTAAAACACGATTTTATTCTTGGTGCTTGCATTGGTGCGCCGGTATTAAGCGCTGGGTTTATCTCTGGATGTGCTTTAGTTGATTCTTTTATTGAGCGAATAAGTCGATTATTTGGTTTTGAATTTGGTCCTGCTCGTTTTTGGGGATCATTTGGTTATGCCGCAGCAACCTTTGTTGCCGGTATTTTATTTGGTATAAACCCGCATATTAACTTTTGGATGGCATCGGCTGTTGCCGCAATCTTTTTTACCATTAATATCCTATTTAAACCTAAACATTATTCGGAGTCCTCATCGGGAAATGATAAAAATCTTGTTGTTGAAAAAACATCAACTATTCCAACGATGAGTGAAATAGTGTCCTTATTTGGCATGAAAAAGTTTTGGTTATTTGTTTTCTTTATTATTGGAACCAATAGTTTTTATACCATTTACGATCAGCAATTATTTCCTAATTTCTATACCACTTTTTTTACTCAACAAGAATGGGGTTACAAAGTATATGGTTATTTGAACTCTTTCCAAGTTTTTTTAGAAGCTATCTGTATGATTTTAGCTCCATACATTATTTATAAAATTGGCGCTAAAAGAGCGTTATTAGTGGCGGCGTTAGTGATGATTTGCCGAATTGCATTATCAGCAACATTAGATAATGTGTATTTAATTTCATTAGTGAAACTTTTTCATGCTATTGAAACCCCGTTATTTATTTTAGCCGTATTTAAATATGTTGTTGCGAATTTTGATGAAAGATTGTCTTCGACATTATATTTAGTTGGCTTTAATATCTCATCAAATATTGGGGTTATTGTGCTTTCATGGTTAGTCGGAAAACTATTTGATACTACCGGATATTCAACCACATTTTATGCCCTTGCCGGTATTGTTCTATTGATTTTGGTCATTGCTATATTTACCTTGTGTGATGAAAAAAAAGCTAAGCTAGAATCTTCATTATCATCGTAAAAATCGTCAAAAATATGGAAACAGATTGTTTCCATTTTGCTATTTAAATGATGATAATAAAATACAACACTTGCTTACTTGATAAGTTTGCGAAACAATGTTGATTATTGTGATTAATATTTATAGGTCGTCATTGTGAACATTACGAAAAAAGTGGTTGAAGCAGATATGTTGTGGCATACCATTCGGCAAGAAGCTTCTCAATTAGTTGAAAGCGAGCCAATGTTAGCGAGTTATTTCCATGCAACTTTACTCAATCATAAAAACTTGGGTAGTGCATTAAGTTATATTTTAGCGAATAAACTTGTTACCCAAGTAATGCCGGCAATTGAAATTCGTGAAATTGCAAGGCAAGCTTATGAGGCAGATACCACGATTATTCAATCAGCTGTGACAGATATCTTAGCGGTTTATGTCCGCGATCCAGCAACAAACTACTATTCAACCCCGTTACTTTATTACAAAGGCTTTTTATCGTTACAGGCTTATCGAATTGCCCATTGGCTTTGGAAACAAGATCGTAAGTCGCTGGCTATTTTTTTACAAAGTCAAATCGCCATTGTTTTTGGTGTTGATATTCATCCAGCAGCCCAAATTGGCTGTGGTGTAATGTTTGACCATGCAACCGGTATTGTAATTGGTGAAACGGTCGTTATTGAAAATGATGTATCGATTTTGCAATCTGTGACCTTGGGTGGTACAGGTAAAGAAAATGGTGATCGGCATCCTAAAATTCGTGAAGGGGTAATGATAGGGGCTCACTCTACGATATTAGGCAATATTGAAATCGGAAAAGGGGCAAAAATTGGTGCTGGTTCGGTCGTGTTAGAGCCTGTTCCTGAGCATACAACGGTTGCTGGTGTGCCAGCGAAAGTGGTTGGATGTCCTGACTGTGAAAAACCAGCCTTAAATATGAATCAGGATATTTTATATGAAAAAGAGGTTGTTTCAATTTCCGTCGACGTTGATCGACGGAAGTAAAAACACAACTCACTCATTAGTGGTTGGCGGTGACATTGACATCCATTGTTGGATAAGGAATATTAATATTATTCTCAGTTAATGCGTTTTTGATATTTTCGAGTAACTCTGCTTTTAAAGCGCCATAATTTTCGTTTAGTGTCCAAACTAAAACATTAAAATTCATTGATGATGCATCAAGTACATCTAAACGAATAATTGGTTTTTTAGTGGTTAATATATTGCTGGTTTGATTAACCGCTTGATTAAGTACCTGATAAACTTTCTGGATATCGGAGTTATAACCAACATTAATCACTAGATCTAAACGTCTTTCAGGTAAACGACTATAATTAATAATATTGGCACTTACCACTTGCCCATTCGGGATGACAACCACTTCATTAGTCGGTGTGACAATTGAGGTTGAGAAAATTTGAATTGAATCAATTACTCCTCTTTGATTGTTAATCACCACTGTCTCGCCGACTTTAAACGGACGGAAAATGATCAAAATTACTCCGGCAGCGAAATTCGATAATGAACCTTGTAATGCTAAACCGACCGCTAAACCGGCAGCACCAATGACAGCAACAATTGATGCAGTTTGTACACCTAATTGCCCTAATACGGCAACTAATGTCATTATGATAATGGCGTAATAAGATAAAGCACTAACAAATTTTACAACGGTAGGATCAACTTGGCGAATGGTTAATATGCGTTTTAGCTGACGGCTAATGAACTTGGCAATAATTCGACCAATGATAAAAATGATAATAGCAAAGCAGAAATGAAGAATATAACCAATTACTACGCCGTCATATTTATCAATAAGTGTGACTATCTGCTTTAAAATATTTTCAAAATCCATATATTATCCTCAATAAAGATTATAGAGCAGTTAGTTAAAGATTATTTTATATGTTTAAATTAATTGTTTCGCTAATAACGCCCAACGTGTATCAAAATTGGTGGTTGGTAAATATTTAAAGCCGGAACGAGAATAGCGAACCATCATCCCTTCACAAAAAGCTAATAATTGGCTGGATAAAATTCGTTCATCGGTGGTAAATGCAACGCCTTCACGAATTTTTCGTTCACGTAATACTTGCTTAATTTGAGTTTCAATTCGTTCAAACAGCTGACTAATACGTTCTTGAAGTTGCTCTTGTTCAAACATTAAGGCATGCCCAGTCATGATTCTGGTTAATCCGGGATTTTTTTCAGAAAAACCCAATATTAATGCGAGAATTAACTGTAAACGGACAAAGGTATTTAGCTCATCTTGCATAATGACATTAATGCGAGAAAGTAAAATATCTTCAATGTAGACAATTAAACTTTCAAACATTTTAGTTTTACTCGGAAAATGTCGATAAAGTGCAGCTTCTGATACACCAACACTTGCTGCTAACTTTGCTGTAGTAATGCGTTGGGTACCTTCATTAGATTCAAGCATGGTGGCTAAAGCTTGCAGTATATCTTCTTTCCTATTTTTATTTTTGCTGCTCACAATCATTTTTTACCCGAATGCCCAAATCCACCTTCGCCGCGCGCTGACGCTGTAAATTCATCAACAATATTAAATTCTGCTTGTATGACAGGAACAATAATTAACTGGGCAATGCGATCACCTGCTTCAATCACAAATGGAGTTTGACTACGGTTCCATACCGGTACAAATAACTGACCTTGGTAATCTGAATCGATGAGACCCACTAAATTACCAAGTACAATCCCATTTTTAGATCCTAATCCTGATCGAGGTAAAACTAATGCCGCTAAAGTCGGATCTGCAATATGCATGGATAAACCTGTTGGCGTTAAAATGGTTTCACCGGGTTTTATCTCGGTTGTTTTATCAAACATTGCTCGTAGATCAATGCCAGCCGATCCTTCGGTTGCATAGGTTGGAAGCGGAAAATCATTACCTAAACGTTTATCTAATATTTTAATATCAATTTTTCTTTTCATCATGACTCGCTTTATATCGTGTTATAACAACTTCAAGTAACTGTGTTGCTAATTGTTGTTTACTACTTAATGGTAATGTTTGTTCACCATTTTGCCAATAAAGTGTTAATGCATTTTGCTCAGAATTAAAGCCAATTTTTTTATCAGAAACATCATTAGCGCAAATCAAATCTAGGTTTTTAGCCGTTAATTTTTTTAAGGCATAATTTTTAACATTTTCAGTTTCAGCCGCAAAACCAACCACAAAAGGGCGTTGTTCTTTTAACGCTGCAATATGCGCAATAATGTCAGGATTTTTGACTAACTTAATCATTAATTCATTACTATTATCTGCCTTTTTAATTTTATTTTCGGCGATAGTTTCAGCTCGATAGTCGGCAACGGCGGCACACCCAATAAAAATAGAGGATTGTTTAGCAAATTTTAACGCTTCGTAATACATCTCATTTGCACTTTTTACATCAATTCGATTCACATTTTTAGGCGTATCTAAATTTACCGGACCACTTATTAGGGTTACCTTTGCACCCATTTCGGCGGCTACTTTAGCAATAGCAAATCCCATCTTTCCTGAACTATAGTTACTAATATATCGAACAGGATCTAACTCTTCAATCGTTGGGCCAGCCGTGATGGTTAGCGATATGCCTGATAATGCAGATGAAGTTGAAAAACAACGTTCAATTTGATCGACAATTGCTTGAGGTTCAACCATTCGTCCTGGGCCGTAATCACCGCAAGCTTGAAAACCATCGTCGGGACCTAAAATGAATGTATTTCGGTTACTTAGTACAGATAGATTATGTTGGGTTGCTGCTGCTTTATACATCTGTTGATTCATGGCTGGTGCTAACGCAATATTTGCTGATGTTGCTAAACAAACCGTTGATAACAGGTCATCGGCAATGCCATTGGCTATTTTAGCAATAATATTCGCTGTTGCAGGGGCGATTAATACTAAATCCGCCCATTTTGCCAGTTCAATATGGCTCATAGAGAGTTCAGCAGAAGGATCAAATAAATCAGTTGAAACAGGATTACCTGAAACGGCTTGTAACGTCATTGTTGTGACAAAATGGCTAGCCGAGTCAGTGACGATTACTCTTACGTCCGCTCCCGCTTTTTTTAAATGGCGAACAAGATCAGGGCATTTATAAGCAGCTATGCCTCCTGTAATTCCTAATAAAATATGTTTACCAGAAAGATTCATGATCAAGTTTCCTTCACCTTCAAATCAAAATCACTATATTACCACAATTCATTTAGATAATAAGTAACTCTTTCGCATTGGCTAACGTTGCATCAGTAATTTTATCTCCGCCTAAAAGTCGGGCTAATTCATTTAAACGTCCATTATTGTCTAATTTTTGCATATCAGTTGATGTCTGTTTGCTGTTAGTTTGCTTACTGACAAAGTAGTGTTGATTAGCTTGTCCCGCAACTTGTGGTAAGTGAGTAACGGTAATAACTTGGGTAGATTGTCCAAGCTGTCTTAATAATTGCCCAACTTTAGAAGCTGTAGGGCCGCTAATGCCTACATCGATTTCATCAAATATCAATGCCGGTGTATCCATTTTTTGAGCCGTCAAAACCTGTATTGCTAGCGCAATACGTGATAATTCACCGCCAGATGCCACTTTGGCAAGGGGCAAGGCATGCTGTCCGACATTGGTGGTAACTAAAAAAGTAACTTGATCGGCGCCGTCTTCATTTAAACGCGTTTCATCAAAGGTTATATCAATGCTAAATTGTCCATTAGGCATAGATAATTCATGCATAATAGCCGTGACTTTTTTAGCTAATGCTTTACTGCTCGTTAAGCGTTTTTGATGTAATTTTTGGGCAATTTCAAGTGCAAATTGATGATATTTGGTAATATCTGCCTTTAGTTGTTCACTTTGTTCATCTTGTTGATTAATCTGTTTGAATTCGGTAAGCAAATTCTGATGCAATTCAGGAAGTGCCTCTGGTGCAACATGGTGTTTACGGGCAAGCGCTATTTGCTTTGATAGCCGTTGTTCAAGTTGCATGACACGCGCTGGATCAAGCTCTAAACTTTCGCTGTAATGGCGCAGTTCATAACTGGCTTCTTTGATCTGGATAGCGGCTTCTTCCAGCATGTTAAACACGTTACTTAAATTTGGATCGAGTTCGGATAACTCCTGCACACTGTTTTTAACACTACCAAGTAGATTACTGACATTGTATTCATCAGCTTCATCTAAAAGCATCACCGATTGTTGGCTAAGCTGAATTAACTGTTCACTATTCGATAAACGTTTGTATTCTTCATCAATTTGTTGGTATTCCCCTTCAATAGGTGAAAATTCATTTAGCTCTTTAAGTTGATATTGTAATAACTGAACATGTGCTTCTCGTTCTTGTCGTGATGCTTGATACTGTTCATAAGTCTGGCGTGCTACTTTCCATTGCTTATAAGCTTGTTGCATTTGATTGAGCAGTGATGGCTCATTCATATAATGATTAAGTAATAACTGCTGATATTCACCTCGTAAAAGACGTTGGGGTTCATGTTGTCCATGAATTTGGATTAACATTTGCCCTAAATCTTTGAGTTGGGATATGGGCACAGCACGACCATTAATAAAGGCTTTTGAACGTCCATCTTGATTGATAACTCGTCGTAATATACATTCATTACCTTCGTCTAGCTGATTTTCGGTTAGCCAAGAAAAGGCGGCTGGTGTGTCATCAAGCACAAAGCAGGCTGAAATATCGACACGTTCAGCACCTAAACGGATAGATGAAGCATCGGAACGATTGCCTAAACAGAGCCCTAAAGCATCGATCGCGATCGATTTCCCTGCTCCGGTTTCACCGGTTATAGCAGTCATCCCGGTTGTAAAGTCAACTAACAGGTGATCGACGATAGCAAAATTATTGATAGTAAGTTGAGTTATCATAAAAAATTAATCAGTAAGGCTAGTGATAATATGAGCAGTATAGCAACAAAAACACTGTAAATAAATACAGTTTAATGGTGTTTTGTGAGAAAACTCGTGTTTATTGATGATTTGAATATCCACTGTTATTTGTTTTTTATAAAAGTTAAATAACGAAAATTCCGTGAATTTACGATGAAATATGAAAAAATTGAATATTTTTCTTTGTAAAATGAGTTTTAGATCAAGTTTTACCAATTATTATAATAGATTTTCTTGTGAATTAATCTTATTATACCCTCTTTCAACCTAAATTATTATGCAATATAATTTGGAAAATTTTAACAATAATTAAGGACATTTAACATGTTTGGAAATAAAACAAATCGTCAAATTATTATTTGGACAACTCTGATTGGTGGATTCATTAGTGCGTTAGTTAAATGGGGCTCAGAAGTCAACATGCCTCCACGTGTACCCGGTGAAGTTTCTCCTCCTGCAGCACATATTGATGCATGGCTTGGTTGGTTAGGTATTAATTCTCACTCGCTTGATTATGCTTATCAAACGGCTATCGTTTCAGGTGCAGTGACACTTTATCACTGGCTATTTAGTTTTGCATTTGCTTTTGTCTATGTGTTTATTGCCTACTTTTGGAATAAAATCCGATTATGGTATGGTGCATTCTACGGCATTATCATTACCGTTACCATGCATGGCTTTTTAATTCCACTACTTGGTTTCCGTCATCCTGCTTATGATCCGGAGGGTACAGTAGGTTGGTTATGGAATTTAAATGGTTATGAACTTTGGAGTGAATTTTTAGGACATATCTACTGGGGTGTGTCGATTGAAATTTGTATGATTGCCGTACTTGCTTATTTTTCAAGACCTATTCGTGGTGAATGGCGTAAATAGTCAATTTTACTAAAAAATTAACTAAAATCCTTCTGACAATATAACGTTAGAGGGATTTTTTTTGATGTTTAGATATAGAAAAAAACTATATCAATCAATAAAAAACTAGAATTATTCAATAACAGTTTTTTTTGTTATCTTTTTTGCTACTTAAGAAATGTGATGAAAGGAAAACAAAAAATGAATACTGCTGTAATTGGATATCCTCGTGTTGGTAAGCTTCGTGAACTTAAATTTGCTACCGAAGCTTATTTTAAAGGCAATAAAAGCCAGACTGAATTATTAAATGACGCTAAAGCATTACGTGCTGAGCATTTGCAACAACAAGCATCACATAACATTGCTTTTATCTCCTCAAATGATTTTTCGTTTTATGATGCAGTATTAGATACCGCTTGTTTGCTCAATGTTATTCCAAAACGTTACCAAGATTTAAGTTTACCGGAATTGGATCGTTATTTTGCAATGGCACGGGGTTATCAAGGTGAAAAAGGTGATGTTCGTGCATTGGCAATGAAAAAGTGGTTTAACACCAACTATCACTACTTAGTACCTGAAATTGAAGATTCAGTACAGATTAAATTAGCTGGCACAAAGCCTTTTGATGAATATCAAGAAGCGAAAGCACTTGGTATACAAACTAAACCGGTTGTTATTGGTGCGTTAACATTTTTCAAACTTGCACAGTATTTAGGAAATAAAAAACTGGTTGATTTTAAAGCTGATATTATTAAAGCTTATCAAGACATCATTCAAAAATTTACGACACTTGGCGCACAGTGGATTCAAATTGATGAACCAATTTTGGTGACTGATTTAAATAAAGATGATATTGCTTTATTTACTGAACTTTATCAGGCGATCTTATCGGTTAAAGGGACAACTAAAGTCGTGTTACAAACCTATTTTGGTGATGTTCGTGATTGCTACAAAGAATTGGTGGCGCTACCATTTGATGGTATTGGACTGGATTTTGTTGAAGGCAAGCAATCATTAGCATTACTTGAAAATCATGGATTCCCGTCTGATAAAGTGTTATTTGCTGGTGTGGTTAATGGTAAAAATATTTGGAAAAATAATTATCAAAAAACATTGGCATTAGTGACTAAAATTAAACAAAAAGCGGGTAAAGTGGTGATCAATACGTCATGTTCTTTACTCCATGTGCCTTACACATTGCAAAATGAAACAAAGTTAACGATTCAACAACGTGCTTATTTTGCTTTTGCCCAAGAAAAACTTCAAGAACTTGCTGAACTTGGGCTTTTAGTTAACGAGTCTCAACCTGAAAATCATGCAGCGTATAAAGCTAATCAAACGTTATTTACGCGTGAACGTGAAGGCGCCAATCAAGCAGTACGTCAGAAAGTCGCTGCATTAAAAGAATCCGATTTTACCCGTTTGCCAGCGTTTTCAGTCCGTGAAGCGACGCAGAAAAAAGCCTTCAATTTGCCACTTCTACCAACAACAACGATTGGTTCATTTCCACAAACTCCTGATGTTCGTTTAAATCGAGCAAAATTTAAAAAAGGTGAAATTTGTTTGAATGAATATACCGAGTTTAATAAGCAAAAAATTGCAGAATGCATTAAGCTCCAAGAAAAGATTGGTATTGATGTGTTAGTTCATGGTGAATTTGAACGTAATGATATGGTCGAGTATTTTGGCGAAAGCTTAAATGGTTTTGTCTTTACTGAAAAAGCATGGGTGCAATCATACGGTACTCGTTGTGTTAAACCACCTATTGTTTGGGGTGATATTTCACGCTCTAAACCCATTACTGTTGAGTATTCACAATACGCACAAAGCCTCACTGATAAACCTGTTAAAGGCATGTTAACTGGCCCAGTCACGATCCTTAACTGGTCGTTCCCTCGTGAAGATATTTCACAAAAAGAATCAGTCTTCCAAATTGGTTTAGCTATCAGTGATGAAGTGTTAGATCTTGAAGCGGCGGGTATTAAAGTTATCCAAATTGATGAGGCGGCGCTAAAAGAGAAATTACCACTACGTAAAGCGGATTGGAATAGTGAATATTTAGATTGGGCTATTCCAGCATTTAGATTAGTTCACAGCAAAGTACAAGCTGATACACAAATTCATACGCATATGTGTTACAGCGAATTTGCTGACATCATCAAAGATATTGATGCAATGGATGCTGATGTGATTTCGTTTGAAGCTTCTCGTTCAAATCTGCAATTGATTGACGTACTTAAAGCTAATCATTTTAAAACAGAAGTTGGGCCAGGTGTTTATGATATCCATTCACCTCGTGTCCCACCGGTTGCCGAAATTAAAGCCACGATTGAGAAGTTACTGGCTAAAATTGAAAAGCAAAAATTATGGATTAATCCAGATTGTGGTTTAAAAACGCGTGGCGAAAAAGAAGTTGTTGAAAGCTTAGAACATTTAGTTCAAGCAACATTAGAAGTTCGAAAAACACTCAATTGATAAGCTTTTTTGACGCTAAATAACGTTGTTAAGCCTTATTATTCCGCCGCCGATTTTGAGCGGCGGAAATGTCAGTAAGGACAATCGTTGGCACACGAATGGATGAAACAAATGAAAACAAATTTACTTTTTAATAAAAAAACGGTGTTCTCTTTTGAAGTGTTTCCACCTAAAAAAACGTCGCCTTTAGAGACTATCTATAGCACATTACGTGAACTTGGCTATTTTAAGCCTGATTTTATCAGCGTAACTTATGGGGCTGGTGGCAGTTTGAATGGTCAAACCACTATTGATATTGCCCACTCGGTCAAACACACTTATGGCATTGAGAGTGTTGCCCATTTACCTGGTATTAATTTTGATAAAGCAGAAATGCAAAAAATTCTTCATGATCTTAAATGTGCTGGTATTGATAATGTGCTTGCCTTACGAGGCGATATTAATCCTAATATTGCGCCTAAAGATGATTTTCGTTATGCCAGTGAATTGGTCTCATATATTAAAGAAAATGGGGATTTTAATGTAATAGGTGCTTGTTATCCGGAAGGGCATCTTGAAACCTCAACCCTAAAACAAGATTTGATACATTTAAAAGAAAAGGTCAATGCCGGAACGGATCAACTTATATCACAGCTCTTTTTTGATAATGACTATTTTTATACTTTTTTAGATAAAGCACATGATATGGGAATTAACGTACCGATAGAAGCAGGTATTATGCCGGTGACGAATAAAAACCAAATTGAGCGCATGGTATCGATGTGTGGGGTTAATCTTCCGAAGAAGTTTAAACAGATGATGGAAAAATATGAACATCATCCTGATGCATTCCGTGATGCAGGGATTGCTTATGCTATTGATCAGATTGTTGATCTTGTTTCACAAGATGTTGATGGTATCCATTTGTATACGATGAATAATAGCTATATTGCCAGAAGAATCAGTGAGGCAGTATCAACGTTACTTGCAGTACCTAAATCGGCATAATGTGTAACTAATAGAAAAAGCTGAAATCTTGAAGAGTTGGTTGCGGGGGCTGGATTTGAACCAACGACCTTCGGGTTATGAGCCCGACGAGCTACCAAGCTGCTCCACCCCGCGTCAAAGAGGTGAGCAATATTATAGTAATAAAATAATAAAGCAATACCTTTTTGGCGTAACTGCCCCATTTTTGAACACATTATCTATAAATAGACACTTTCTTTACTAAAATGTACGCCTTTTCTTAAATTTTTTAGATAAAAATCACTTTGTTTTTTGATTAAAAGCTAGGCTGCTATTTATTTCATATTAGAGTAATTGTTATTTATTCAAGAAAGAAAGGAAAAAAATGTCTAATCAATATCATGGTTCATGTTTATGTGGAAAGATTAAATTAACGCTACCATTTAAAAATATCCTTAATACTATATTTTAATAGTATTAAGGTTCTTGTTCTCAGCACATCTGTTAGCCACTATTTATTTTACAGGCTTACTTTTTACCCAATATTTATGCGTAAAGTGTTTGCAATGAAACAACATATTGTGCTGGATCGCAGTCTAATGCAACCGTTGTGGCGTAAGCGGAGTTCATCGTTGTATCATAGTGAACTTTGTACTGTATTGCACTACGACGCAGAATTTTCGATGCTTCAATGGCTGCTCGCCCTGATGTAGTATTAAGAATATAGCTATATTCGCCATTTTTAATATGGTCATGAATATTCGGGCGTCCTTCGTTTTCTTTTTTGACTATTTGGCATGGTATGCCAGCTTGTTGTAATGCCTTAGCGGTGCCAAAAGTCGCATCAATACTAAACCCATGCGCAATGAGTCGTTTAGCGATCGCTAACAAGCGAGTTTTGTCCTGATCACGAACTGATAAAAGCGCTTTCCCCGATTTTTTCATATTCGATAAGCTACCCAGCTGTGCTTTAGCAAAAGCTTCGGCAAAGGTTTTACCGATTCCCATTACTTCACCAGTGGATCGCATTTCTGGCCCTAAAATTGGGTCAACACCACTGAATTTATTAAATGGTAAAACCACTTCTTTTACTGAGTAATAAGGTGGAATAAGCTCACTGATCATGTTTTGTTGCGCAAGTGATTGTCCTGTCATTACTCTAGCTGCGATTTTTGCTAAAGGCAAACCGGTAGCTTTCGATACAAATGGTACTGTTCGGGCTGCACGAGGATTGATTTCGATCAGATAAATATCATTATTTTTAATCGCAAATTGACCGTTCATCAAACCTTTAACATTAAGTTCTAACGCTAATTGTTTAGCTTGCTTGCGCAATTTGTCTAAAATTTCTGGACTTAATGTATAAGTGGGTAATGAACAAGCGGAATCGCCTGAGTGAATACCCGCTTGCTCAATGTGCTCCATTATGCCGCCGATCATAATTTGTTCGCCGTCGGCAATCACATCAATATCAACTTCAATTGCGTCATCTAGAAAGTGATCAAGCAATACAGGCGCATTGTTAGATTCGCTGATAGCGGTTTTAAAATATCGCCTTAAATCGGATTCATTATAAACAATCTCCATTGCCCGACCACCAAGCACGTAAGAAGGCCTGACCACTAATGGATAGCCAATCTGTTCGGCTTTAATGACGGCTTCTTCAATATCAGTCACGGTAGCATTAACCGGTTGTTTCAACCTTAGTTTTTCGACAATGGCTTGAAAGCGTTGACGATCTTCAGCCTGATCGATTGCATCAGGTGAAGTACCAATTATTGGTAATCCTGCTGCTTCCAGTGCTCGAGCCAATTTAAGCGGTGTTTGTCCACCGTATTGGACGATTACACCGTTTGGCTTTTCAACGTAGGCAATTTCTAGCACATCTTCCAATGTAACAGGCTCGAAATAGAGTCGATCTGAAATATCATAATCAGTTGATACCGTTTCAGGATTACAGTTAACCATAATGGTTTCATAACCATCTTCACGTAATGCTAGTGCTGCATGCACGCAACAGTAATCAAACTCAATACCTTGCCCAATCCGATTCGGTCCACCGCCTAATATCATAATCTTAGGGCGAATGAATTGTGGTTTGGCTTCGCACTCTTGTTCATAGGTTGAGTAAAGATAAGCCGTATCGGTTGAGAATTCTGCTGCACAAGTATCAACCCGTTTATAAACCGGATGAATATGGTATTGGTTTCGTCGATCACGAACGTCTTGCTCTTTAACATTCAGCAGTTTAGCGATTCGTAAATCTGAAAAACCTTTACGCTTAAGTTGCCATAATGATTCTGAATTAAGGCTAGCTAATGATTGCGATTTTAGTTGGTTTTCAAGGCTGATAAGTTCTTCAATCTGCACTAAAAACCAGCGATCAATATTGGTTAATGTGAAAACGTCGTCTAAACTGAAACCGGCTCGAAAAGCATCCGCAATATACCAAATTCGTTCAGCCCCAGCTTCTTGTAGTTCATAACGTATTTTGTTGAGGTTTTTTTCATCATCATAATTGTCAATTTTCGGATCAAAACCACACGCACCGACTTCAAGTCCTCGCAGTGCTTTTTGTAATGATTCTTGAAAAGTGCGCCCAATCGCCATGACTTCACCTACTGATTTCATTTGTGTGGTTAAGCGATCATTACAACCGGCAAATTTTTCAAAGTTAAAACGTGGAATCTTAGTGACGACATAGTCGATCGAAGGCTCAAATGATGCCGGTGTTCTACCGCCTGTAATATCATTGGCGAGTTCATCAAGAGTATAACCGACTGCCAGTTTGGCGGCGATTTTAGCGATAGGAAAACCAGTTGCTTTTGACGCTAATGCGGATGAGCGTGATACCCGTGGATTCATTTCAATGACAATCAAGCGTCCTGTTTTGGGATCGACCGAAAATTGAACATTTGATCCACCTGTTTCTACCCCAATTTCACGAAGTACTGCTATCGAGGCATTACGCATGATTTGATATTCTTTATCTGTCAAGGTTTGAGCTGGGGCAACAGTAATGGAATCGCCGGTATGAATGCCCATAGGGTCAACATTTTCAATTGAACAGACAATTATGCAGTTATCATTTTTATCTCGCACAACTTCCATTTCGTACTCTTTCCAACCGATCAATGACTCATCAATCAGTAGTTCTTTCGTTGGTGATAAATCTAATCCTCGAGTACAAATTTCATCAAATTCTTGAGTATTATAAGCAATTCCACCACCGGTACCGCCCATCGTAAATGAAGGGCGAATAATGCAAGGAAAGCCCACTTGTTCGAGTATAGCGTAAGCTTCTGTCAGTGAATGGGCAATACCCGAACGAGCCGTATCAAGACCAATTTTTTTCATGGCTTGATCAAAACGTTTGCGATCTTCGGCTTTATCAATGGCGTCAGCAGTGGCACCGATCATCTCAACATTAAATTGTTTTAAAATACCGCGTTTTTCAAGTTCCAGAGCGCAGTTAAGGGCAGTTTGTCCTCCCATTGTGGGTAAAATCGCATCGGGTCTTTCTTGTTCGATAATTTTGCTCACCGTTGTCCAATGAATAGGTTCAACGTAGGTTGCATCTGCCAGTTCAGGATCGGTCATAATGGTGGCAGGATTAGAATTCACTAAAATAACCTGATAGCCTTCTTCACGTAGTGCTTTGCAGGCTTGTGCGCCTGAATAATCAAATTCACATGCTTGACCAATAACAATCGGGCCTGCGCCAATAATTAAAATAGTGTTGATGTCTGTTCGCTTAGCCATATTATTGCTCCTGCTGGTAAAATTTAATTAACTCTATAAAGTGATCAAAAAGCGGGGCGGCATCATGTGGCCCAGGACTGGCTTCGGGATGTCCTTGAAAACTAAAAGCGGGTTTTTGATTATGATGAATACCTTGTAATGAGCCGTCGAATAGGGATTGATGCGTAACACGTAAGTGAGCCGGTAAACTGTGTTCATCAACGGCAAAACCATGATTTTGCGAGGTAATCATGACACGATCATGCTCAAGATCTTTAACCGGATGATTTCCACCATGGTGACCAAATTTCATTTTTATGGTTTTCGCACCACATGCCAGCGCTAACAGCTGATGTCCAAGACAGATGCCAAATATCGGAATATTGGTGGTTAAAAACTGTTTAATGGCATCTATGGCATACGTACACGGTGCTGGATCGCCAGGCCCATTAGATAAAAAGATACCATCAGGATGTAATGCTAAAACTTGTTCGGCGCTCGTTTTAGCCGGCACAATGGTTAATTTGCAACCCCGTTCAACTAACATTCGTAAAATAGTTTGTTTAACACCAAAATCATAGGCAACAACATGATAGGGTAAAGCACTTTCAGGTTTTGGTGTTGGATGTTCATTTTGTCTTGTCCAAATGCCTTGCGTCCAACAATAACTTTTAGCACACGTTACTTCTTTAGCTAAATCAAGTCCGGTTAATCCTTTAAAATTGAGTGCTATTTGTTTGGTTGCTTCTGCATTTTCGAGTAAAGTTTGTTTATCTTTGCCCGTTACAATAACGCCATGTTGTGCGCCTTTTTCACGTAAAATACGGGTTAAACGGCGAGTATCAATATCGGCAATAGCAACAACATTGTGTTGTTTTAGATAATTGGAGAGATCTTTTTCACAGCGATAATTACTGGCTAATAGTGGCAAATCACGAATAATAAGTCCTTTTGCGTAAACTTGATTTGATTCAGCATCTGCATCATTAGTGCCCACATTACCAATATGTGGATAAGTTAAAGTAACTAATTGTTCACAGTAAGAGGGATCGGTCAATATTTCTTGATAGCCAGTCATTGAGGTATTAAAAACAACTTCGCCAACAGTTTGACCTTCAGCGCCGATAGATGTACCGATAAATTGTGAACCGTCTTGTAATATAAGGAGGGCATAAGTTTGCATGATTAAAAAGACCTTTAAGAATAAAAAATCATTATATATGAATAAAAATTCATTGCTATTAATCTTGAGAAGATAATATTTAGCCATTTTATTACACTTTTTTATACAAAAAAAGCAATATTATTAAAATTAATTGAATAATAATGTCTCATTTTTGAGACTTGTAACGAATCACATAAATTATCAAAGATATTATTAGGTTTAGCTTGAAAGTGAATAATTATTCAAATAGAATGGCGTGAATAATAATCTCGATTAGGAGCTCGTCATGCACGGTTTTTATCAGCGCCACTTTTTACGTTTACTCAATTTCACCCCAAGCGAAATTAATCAATTAATCGATCTTTCTATTCAATTAAAGCACGCTAAGCAACAAGGCACTGAAAAAAAACATCTGGTGGGTAAAAATATTGCCTTAATTTTCGAAAAAGACTCAACCCGTACGCGCTGTGCTTTTGAAGTGGGCGCATTTGATCTGGGTGCCCAAGTGACCTATTTAGGTCCAAGTGGGAGCCAAATAGGCCATAAAGAATCTATTGCAGATACTGCCCGTGTATTAGGACGGATGTATGACGGTATTGAGTATCGAGGTTATGGACAAGATATTGTCGAAACTTTAGCGAAGTATGCCGGTGTCCCTGTGTGGAATGGATTAACCACCGAAGCACACCCTACACAGATTTTAGCTGACTTTATGACCATGAAAGAACATATCGGCAATCGGCCATTAAGCAGTGTCAAATTCGCCTATCTAGGTGATGCGCGTAATAATATGGGGAATTCGTTGATGGAAGGCGCAGCTTTAATGGGTATGGAGATTCGTTTAGTGGCGCCTAAAGCGTGCCAACCCGAATCGGAACTGGTCAAAAAGTGCCAAGATATAGCAAAAACGACAGGCGCTAAAATCCTTTTAACAGAAGATGTTGCTGATGGTGTTAACGGCGTTGATTTTCTCTATACCGATGTGTGGGTTTCCATGGGAGAACCTAAAGACGTTTGGGATGAACGGGTCAAACTGTTAGCGCCTTATCAAATTAATCAAAATGTGATTAATCTTACTCATAATTCCGATGTGAAATTTATGCACTGTTTGCCCGCTTTTCACGATATGAATACCACCGTCGGCAAGCAAATGGCAGCGCAATATGGTTTAACAGATGGTTTAGAAGTGACTAACGATGTATTTGAATCTCGACACAGTATTGTTTTTGATGAAGCAGAAAATCGTTTACATACCATTAAAGCCATAATGGTTGCAACGTTAACCAAAGACGAATAATATAATACTCATCAATAAAAATGCTAATTAACTATCAGCATTTTGCTATGTTTGCCGACGTTAAGTCGGCATCATTTTATCAAATTTAAAAGCAAACATGACAAAACAAGCACGTAATAAAGATTTTAAAAAACACTTAAAACTTACTAATCCGATCCATTTTTTAGCGGTGGGATTAGGAAGTGGCTTATCCCCAATTATGCCTGGCACAATGGGGTCATTAATGGCGATTCCGCTGTGGTTGTTATTTAACGAGTTACAACCGATTTTATATTGGATCTTTATTTTTGTGACATTTATGTTTGGCTGTTTTCTTTGTCAAAAGACATCAGATGATACACATACACATGACTCAGGGCATATCGTTTGGGATGAATTTGTTGGTATGTGGATAACGCTATTTTTTATCCCACAATATTCACTACTATGGATTGCGATTGCTTTTGTTGCTTTTCGAGTATTTGATATGGCAAAACCTTGGCCTATTCGTTGGTTTGATAAGCGTGTGCCCGGTGGTTTTGGTATTATGGTGGATGATGTGATTGCAGCGATTTTTTCATCCCTGACTGTTTATGTGTTGGCTTATGTGATTCCCTGCTGATTTAAAATAACAGCATTTTTACCTTCTTGGTATGCTCGCAGGTTAAAATGATTACCTGCGAGCCATAATCGATAATGATTTTCTGTCTAAAAGTGGTTAGCTAAATGATTTAATACATTTTTTGTGACCAACCCAATTTACTGGAAAGGTTATTAAAATAATCATAATCTTTAGAATGAATTAAATTAAATTCATATCCAGAACGTCGAATAATAACATCATAGCTTGGTTTGACCGGTAAAATAATTTGGCTATCGCAAGCAATATTCAAATCTAATGCAGTGGTTGGAAACTTAAGATGGATAGGGTTATCACTTTTGATGACTAATGGTCTTACCGCCAATGAGTGTGGAAACATTGGTGTAATAATGAGTGCATCTAAGTGAGGCGCTAAAATTGGTCCACCAGCAGACAAGGAGTAGGCGGTAGAGCCGGTTGGGGTTGCAATAATTAAACCATCCGCACGCTGTGAGAATGCATTGCGTTCATTGATATACACATCGTAATCAATCATATGCGCAACCGTGTTGGGCGTAACGACAATTTCATTAACGGCAAAACCGGAATTGATGAGATTGCCATTATCATAAATTGAAACTTCAAGTAAAAAGCGAGGGTCATCGTCATATTCTCCGGCAATAACTGGACTTAACTGTTCCACGACTTGCTCATGCGAAATGTCGGTTAAAAAGCCCAAATTACCCCGATTCACGCCGATTACTCTAATTTTATAGTGTGATAAATAGCGAGCCGAACGCAACATATTGCCATCGCCACCAACAACAATGGCCAGATTAGCTTGTTCTCCAATCGTATCCAAATTGGCATAGACATTGGCTGGAAATTTAATAAATTCCGCTAATCGGTCTTCAACTAAAACACGAATACCTAATTTGATTAACCAATCATAAAGCACTCTGTGGGTTTCGATAGCGTCTAATTTGCGTGGAATGCCAACTAAACCAATACATTTAAATGGTGCACCCATAAAATATCCTTGTCATTTTTTTATTTAAGTATCATTGATTTTTTTAATTAAAAATAAAAAAATATATATTAACCTATAGAGATAACCTTGCAATAACAAAAATCGTCCCCATAATAACCTTAATTCACTAAGTTTTCGACTATATTTGGAGTACCTTATGACAGAGCAAGACAAGAACATGTCAGAAAATGAACCTAACATTGATGTAGCGGTAGAAGAACCAAAAGAATCAGAAGCACCAGCTGAACCGAATTACGAGGAGCAATTAAAAGCGAAAGATGCACGTATTGCTGAATTAGAACAGGCATTACAAATTGCGAAAAAAAATGAGAGTGAGGCGATGATTCGTGCCCGTGCTGAGATTGATAATGTTCGTAAACGTGTTGAACAAGACGTTGATAAAGCACGAAAATTTGCGTTAGAAAAATTTTCGAATGAACTGTTGCCAGTTATCGATAATTTAGAGCGAGCTCTAGAATCTACCGATAAAAATAATCCTGAACATCAAGCAACTGTTGAAGGATTAGAGCTTACCTTAAAATCATTTTTAGATACCGTCAAAAAGTTTGGGATTGAAGTGATTAACACAGTAGATTCACAATTAAATCCTGATGTTCACCAAGCGATTAGCATGGTTGAATCGCCAGATCATCAATCAGGTCAAATCGTCAATACCATTCAAAAAGGTTATACCTTAAATGGTCGTTTAATTCGTCCGGCAATGGTGATTGTTGCGAAATAAATAAGCGATTATGCTGAAATAAAAGGGAAATGAAGTATTTCCCTTTTTTGTTTCAGTTTGCTTAAAAGATAGGTTAATACACCCTTTATTTTCTATTTATGCTGTTTTGGCAATGATAAATATCCTTTTATAAACTCAACGATTGGATCGGCTTGATTGATATCAAATACAGGTAGATGACTCTCTAATGGTTCATCACTGGCGATGGCTAAGGTATATTCGTCAATATACAGCTGAGGTTGATTTGTATGCCGATGACAAATAATTTTAGGTATTTTCTCTTCTTTAAATCCTTCAACCAAAACGATATCGACATGGCTAAATTGGTTAATCAGTGTCGTTAAATCGACAGGATTGTTTGGGGTCTCTTCAATAAATGCATAGCGGTTATCACAAGCAATAATGGTTTGTAAAGAACCGGCTTTTCGCAGTTCATAACTATCTTTTCCGGGAATATCTAGTTCAATATTATGATGCGCATGCTTTAACGAGCCAATGCGAAAACCCTGTTCGACCAATAAAGGAATTATTTTCTTGAGAAGGGTCGTTTTACCACTGCCACTATAGCCACTAATTCCAATCATTTTTGTATTGTTCATAGACTCTCTGCTTTATCGTGTTATATTGAAGATGCGATTAATATAACATCATATTAAAAAATGAAGGCGGAATAAAGGTAATGATATGTATGATTTTTTGAATGATTATAACCAAACAATGCATCCAAGCTTGTTAAAAAGCTTTGTTGAAACGACCAATAAAAAGTTAAGTGGCTATGGTTTAGATGAGTGCTGTCATCAAGCTAAAGAAAATATCAAAAAGCGTCTAAAATCGCCGAATGCAGATATACATTTTATGCCAGGTGGAACTATCACGAATTTAACAGTTATTTCACATATTTTAAAACCTTATCAAGCGGTTATTGCGACCGAAAGTGGACATATTAATGTGCATGAAACAGGGGCGATTGAAGCAACAGGACATAAAGTATTAACGGTGAAAAGCCAAGATGGAAAATTGACGCCTGAATTGCTAAAACCCGTTTTGGCACATCATCATGATGAACATATGGTACAACCTAAATTAGTGTATATTTCAAACACCACCGAACTTGGTACTATTTATAGTAAGCAAGAGCTTAAAAAGCTATATCAATTTTGTCAAAATAATCAACTTTATCTGTATTTAGATGGTGCACGTTTGGCAATGGCATTAGCGGCTAAAGATAATGATCTAACCTTTCCGGATTTAGCTAAATATACCGATGTTTTTTATATAGGTGGCACGAAAGTGGGGGCATTTGCGGGTGAAGCATTGGTGTTTAATAACCTGACGATTAACCAAGATTTTCGATTTAGTATGAAGCAAAAAGGCGCAATTTTAGCTAAAAGTTGGATTGTTGCCGTACAGATGAATGCGTTGATGCAAAACAACTTGTATATCAAACTGGGTAAGCATAGTAATTATATGGCAGATAAACTGCAAACACTGTTTGAAAATGCTGGATTTTCATTCTTAAGTAAACCACAAAGCAATCAATTATTTGTTAGTGTGCCAAAACGATTAGCCAAGAAAATCCTTGCACATTATTCGGTCGATAATCTTGGGGCAATTGATGAGGCACATATCGGGTTACGTTTTTGTACTTCTTGGGCAACACAGGATGTTGAAATAGACGATTTTGCTAAACACCTAACAAAATGGATTAAATAGCAGTTTAATCTAGAAATAAGAGATTTATTTTTTTGATTGAGTGAGTTGCTCAAGTATCTCAGGGGTATTAATATTGGTAAAACATGATGGTTTATCACTAAAATCGACAGCATAAGCATTGATTTGTTGTAAAAATAACATCAATTTACGTTCACCTTGTGCCAAATAAGTTTTAAGTGGGGTAATTATGGTTTTATGAATCAATAAAATGGTTGGATGATGATACCGCCCGTCAAAGGGATAAATAGCGTAATGTGTCGTGGTGTGTTGGGTTAAACGAAAGATTAAATCGTCAGGTAAAAAAGGCGTATCACAACTGACAAATAAGTTCCAGTCGGTAGTGCTACGTAATAACCCACTGTAAATGCCGGAAAGGGGGCCATGATAACCCGCTAAATCATCAATGAAGGTAGGATAGCCTGCCTTTTGATATTGATTCAGATTGCGATTACAGTTGATCATGATGAAATCTGTTTGTGATTCAATACGATCAATGACATGTTGATAAAGCGGTTTACCATTTAGCTGTAATAATCCTTTATCGTTACCATTCATTCGGGTACTTTTTCCGCCAGCTAAGATAATTGTTGTAATAGGTAGTTTGCCCATAAAATGTCTCTGTTTCACATTGCGAAAAATCTAAATAGCATTACTATATAGCAAAATTAATTTAAGTTATAAGGGAAATTAGACATATCACAATTATTTCATAGACATTAAATTGTATTGAAAGATAAGTCGATACCCATGACTTTTAACGTGTCGTTTGTATTTAGTAAAAAGAATCGCTACTATTGTTTATGTTTCTGTGACAGAATTTATAGCGTTAAATATTTAATATTAATTTTATCTCATCATCTTCAATTAATTTGAAGTATACAAAAAGGTATGAATTATGAAATGTCATCGTATTGATGAATTAATGGAGTTATTACAGGCAGCCTGGGAAAAAGACTCAGATCTGAATCTGTTACAATTTCTTGCACAGTTAGGGCAAGAAGCAGGTTTTGAAGGCGACTTAAAAGAGTTAAGTGATGAGGTTCTGATTTATCATTTAAAAATGCGTGACGCTGATAAAAATGAAGCTATCCCCGGTCTGAAAAAAGATTATGAAGATGATTTTAAAAGTGCCTTGTTAAAAGCGCGTGGCATTATTAAATAATAAGGAGAATTGACTAATGAAAAAGACGTTTATTGCTTTGGGAGTATTACTTTTTTCGGTAAATAGTTTTGCAGAGCAAGCCCCCGCAAGTATTGACTCTAAGGAAGATCAAACACCGACTATTACGGCACCATTAGCACCGATTGAAAAAGGTGTTCAGTATGTTGTACTACCGACTAATCCATCACCAGACAAAGAAGTGATTGAGTTTTTTTCATTTAATTGTCCTAGTTGCTACCGATTTGAAACAAAATATCATGGTGCACAACTTATCAGCAAGGATTTACCAGAAGGGGTAAAATTTAAACGTTATCATTTAGAGGATTTTGGGCCACTTGCCAAGGAACTTGCTCAAGCATGGGCGATAGCTAATGTACTTGGTATTCAAGATAAAGCTTCAGACGCTTTTTATCAGGCAATACAAGAAGAGCGTAGCATAAAAACTGCTGACGACATCAAAGCGGTATTTTTAAGGTTAGGTGTGGATAGTAAAACGTTTGATGAAACGAAAGACAATTTTTTAGTTAAAGCTTTTATGGCACAACAAACCGATGCCATTAAAGAATTGAAACCAAACTCAATACCTTCTGTTATCGTTAATCGCAAGTTTTATGTCAATTCCAAAGGACTTAATATATCTGATGAACAAGCATTTATTAATGATTATTTAAGAGTGACTTCGTTCTTAGTCGGCTTAGATCCGAAAACCAAAAATTAAGCGAGTGTTATTGATTAAAACATCTGTTTTGAGTGCGATAAATTGTCATAGTATTTGAATGTAACATGATGACAATTTTTAAGGTTGTTATTTTAAATCCCTTTGCAATATCATGATTGCAGAGGGATTTTAATTTTAGGTGAGGTTTTAAAAACGTTATTCTCGTTCTAAAGCATAAATCGGATCAAGTTTGGCGGCTCGTTTAGCTGGAAAATAACCAAAAATTATGCCAATGACACTTGAACAACTAAAGGCAGCGATAATTGAAATGATAGAAAAACGCATCGCAAAGGATGTGACAACATAATTGAAAATCCCACCAACCACAAATGATAATAAGATGCCTAATGTACCACCGATAAGACATACTAATACCGCTTCGATTAAAAACTGTTGCAGTATATCACTTGAACGAGCACCCACTGCCATGCGTACGCCAATTTCTCGGGTTCTTTCAGTGACAGAGACCAACATGATATTCATAACACCAATCCCCCCCACTAACAGTGAGATAAATGCAATGGTTGAAATTAATAATGTTAATACCCAAGCTGAGGAGTTAACGGTTTCACGAATGCTATCTGAATTAAAAATAAAAAAGTCTTTAACACCATGACGTTGTATCATGATTTTATTAATCGCTTGTTCAGCAATCGATAAATCAACATTATCATTGACCCTAACCGTAATACTTCTTAACGAGGTTTGTCCTACCATGCGATTAATGACTGTGGTGTAAGGAAGCCAGATGTTAAGGCTTTCATTATTACCAAAACCTTGTTGTTGTTTTGTGGCAACACCAATTATTCGTACCGGTAATTGACCCACCATCAGAATTTTGCTGATTGGATTTTCATTCTTAAATAGCTGTTTAACGGTATTTTCATCGATAACGGCATCTTGTGCTGACGAAGCAACACTGGTCTGATCAAACGCAATACCTTGGGTAATGTTATAGCCACGAACGGCAAAAAATTGCTCTCCCACACCATTTACAGTCCCCGTTACAGCCAAATTTTTAACCCGAAAATAGACTGATGTTGCCAGATTTGGGGTCGTGCTATGTACAAAACTTTGTTTTGCTAAAAAGTCGGCGTCGGATGAGCGTAAGGTGGTAATTTTATCTGCGTTGCGATCCCCAAATCCGCTTCCGGGATAAATTTCGAGTGTGCTTGTCCCTAACGAATTTATATTCGATAATATTTTTTGTTTTGTGCCTTCGCCTAAGGCAACCATTGAAACTACCGAGGCAATACCAATGATAATACCAAGCATGGTAAGAAAAGTTCGTAATCGTTGAGAAAGCATCGACAATATTGCCATATTAAAGGCATCTCGAAAACGATTATACTTAGCTTGAAAGTTGTCTTGGGTTTTAGTCGTTTCGATCTGTTTGACTTGGCGATGATCCTCTTCTTCTGCGTGATAGTTAGGATTGATTGAGTCAGAGATAATATTTCCGTCACTGATTTCAATAATCCGTTCTGCACTTTGGGCAATATTGCTATCATGTGTCACAATAATGACGGTATGCCCTTGTTTATGAAGTTCTCGCAAGATAGCCATGACTTCTAAGCCGCTTTTACGGTCAAGTGCGCCCGTCGGTTCATCTGCTAAAATAACTTGTCCGCCGTTTATTAAGGCTCGAGCAATACTGACACGCTGTTGTTGACCGCCAGATAATTGACTGGGTTTATTATTAATCTTATCTTCAAGCCCTAAACGGGTTAATATTTCAATAGCTCGTTTTTTCCGTTGTTCATTGGTGATTCCGGCATAAATAGCTGGGATTTCAACATTACCTTGTGCCGTTAAGGCGTTTAGCAAATGATAACGTTGAAAGATAAAACCAAAGTGTTCACGACGTAATTCAGCTAATTCATCAGGTGATAATTGATTGGTGGTTCGTCCTCCAATGGTATAGACACCAGAGCTTGGTTTATCTAAACAACCTAAAATATTCATTAATGTTGATTTGCCCGAACCAGACGCACCAATAATGGCAACCATTTCGCCAGCATTAATCGTTAGATTGATGCTTTTAAGCACTTGTATGGTTGAATCGCCAGCTGGAAATTCACGAACAATGTTTTCAAGTTTGATCAGCGGATTATTAGTGTTTGTCATATCAGAATCTTATCCTCGGCGTGCGTCCATTAGGATTGAATAATGCGCCATTGTCACTACCAATAATGACGACTTCCCCTTCTTTAAGTCCGGATTTGATTTCCACATTAATATTATTATTGATACCTAAACTGACTTCTCGTTCTTCAGCATTATTTTGTTGATTAAGTACATAGACAATTGCTTTATTACCTGTCAAATTTTTTTGGATTGCTTGAGATGGGATTGCCAATACATCTTTTGCTTCAGATAAAACAATATAAACTTGGGCTGTCATGGAAATTCGTAAAATATGATCAGGATTATCAACATCGAATAATCCATTATAGTAAATTGCTGTTTTGGTGGTGGATGACGAAGAACTTAAACTTGATGAACTTTCCGTATTAATCGAATCTGGCGCAGGTTCAATGGCGCGTAATGTTAAACCGTCAAAACGTCTATTAGGTTCGCCTAATATGGTGAAATAGACGGGCATTCCTTTTTTTACATTAATGACATCCGCTTCTGAAATTTGTGCTTCAACGGTCATCTTATCCAATTGTGCAACTTTCACAATGGTTGGTGCACTTTGCACAGAGTTAACGGTTTGACCTTGATCAACGGGTATGGCGACAATCACGCCATCAATAGGTGATCGTATTTTGGTATAACCAAGATTCACTTTGGCTGTATCAACAGCGACTTGTGCACTGATGATATTTGCATCTAAGGCAGCGATATCGGCTTTGATTGCATCGAGATCGGCTTTGGCTGAATCTAAATCGGATTGAACGCCGACCCCTTTATTGACGAGTTTTAATTGGCGATTATAAGTCAGTTGGTAATTAATTAAGTTGGCTTGTTTTGATTTACGTTGTGCTTCAAGGCTACTAAGCGAAGCTTCGGCTTGTTTCAAATCATTGCTTTGTTTTAAGTCATCAATTTCAGCAATCATGTCTCCTTGTTTAACTTGATCACCTAATTCAACATATAACTTTTTGATCTGACCCGAAACCTGCGCACCCACGCTGACTTGCTTGAATGCGCTAATTGTTCCATCAGCCAGTACCGTTTTTTCAATATTAACTTTAGTCACAGGTGAGGTAATATAATTCACTGGCGATTGTGACGGAAAAACGATCAGCTTGATAATATAGAGAAGCACAAACAGAAAAATAGCAATCACTATATTTTTGAATTTAATTAACTTTAACAATATCTTTTCATCCTTTTATTCTATTCTTTAATCGTTTTAGCATTGTAGCGTAATAATATAAATGTTATTGATAACTATTCTTAATAAATTGTAATTATTATGAAAATAATACAGGCTAAATTATCTAATTTATATTGAAATATTTCAATAAATTCAAACTTATTTGGTTTATCATGAACATGATAGCTGTATTCTTTTTTAGAAATTAGGAAGGATTGCGCTATAATGGCGCAAATTTTTTGGAGATGATAAAGTTAATTGAGCAATGGCATTAAAAATAACCAGTAAATGTATTAATTGTGATATGTGTGAGCCTGAATGTCCTAACGAGGCTATCTCTATGGGGTTTGATACTTATGAAATCGATCCCAACAAATGTACTGAATGTGTCGGTTATTATGATCATTCAACTTGTCAGCGTGTTTGCCCCATTCAAAATGCTATTATTGCTGATCCTGAGCATATCGAGACCCATGATCAGCTATTGGCAAAATTTGAGCAACTAAAACACACAAATTAACCCGTTAGTTTGCTTTTACTTCAATACGCAATTCTTTAGGAATTTCAAAGGTAATATTTTCTAAAATTCCGTCTGTTTCGATCAGTGATGTGCAACCCAAACTTTTCAAATGTTCAATAACCTGTTGCACTAAAATATCGGGCGCAGATGCGCCTGCTGTTACGCCCACCGTGCGAGCATTAGTTAGCCATTCTTGCTCAATATCGGTGGCATAATCAATCAAATAGGCATTTTTACTGTTGCGTCTGGCAAGTTCAGCTAATCGGTTGGAATTGGATGAATTTTTTGAACCGACGACAAGTATCACATCTGCTTGGGATGAAAGTTGTTTTACGGCTTGTTGTCGATTGGTTGTAGCATAACAAATATCATTTTTACGCGGGCTACGGATTTTAGGAAATCGTACTTTTAAGGCAGCAATGATTTCCGCCGTATCTTCCACTGATAAGGTTGTTTGGGTGGTAAAGCATAGGTGATCTTCGTTTTTGACTTGTAATGTTTGAACATCGTTTATCGATTCAATCAAATAAATACCACCATTAGGATTATTGTATTGACCTAATGTACCATCCACTTCAATATGCCCGGCATGACCGATTAAGACCACTTCTTCACCACGATAACTGGATCTTGCCACTTCCATATGAACTTTAGTCACTAATGGGCAAGTCGCATCAAAGATACGAAGTTTTCGTTTTTTTGCTTCTTCACGCACCGCTTTAGATACACCATGCGCAGAAAAGATAAGAATACTATCGTCAGGGACTTCGTCAATTTGTTCAATAAAAATTGCGCCTAGCTCTTTCAAGTTGTTAACCACATAGCGGTTATGCACCACTTCATGGCGAACATAAACAGGTGCGCCAAAGAGTTCAAGTGCGCGTTCAACGATCGTGATAGCTCGATCAACACCAGCACAAAAACCTCGAGGGTTAGCTAAAATAATTTGCATGTTATTCGGTCTTTTGGGGTTTTTTATAACTACTTAAAATAAATAATCCAATACCGATACAAATCGCACAATCAGCAATATTAAAGGTTGGGTAGTGCCAGCTACCGAAATTTACATCTAGAAAATCAACCACAAAACCATGATAAAGGCGGTCAAATAGGTTGCCTAAAGCACCACCTAATATAAGTGATAGTGAAAAATTTTCTAATTTTTGCTGTCGTTTGTTACGATAAAGCATATACACAATGGCACCACTAATGAGTAAAGCAACGGCTGCAAGCATCCAACGTTGACCTTCAAAAATACTAAATGCAGCACCAATATTTTGTACATAAGTAATCGAGAAGAAAGGTAACACGTTGATTGATTCATAAAGGTTGAATTTAGTTAGGATCCAAAATTTACTAGCAATATCAACAAAGAACACAATTGTGCTAATAAGTAACCAGTAAAGTCCATTCTCTTTTTTCATAAAGTTCATGCTCATGATGATATTTCGCCGACTGTTGTCGGCGCTTAATGTAATAAATGGCTATAAGCTATTGTCTTATAGCCGTGTTTATCTGTCATTCTATTGCTAGGCGAAATGTCTAACTTCACCCTTACCATGAATATTTTCTTCACAGCGTTTACATAAATGTGTTGTTGGTTCATTATCAATGGTGTAATGCCAACAGCGAGGACACTTATCACCCTGCGCTTTCGTGAGCTCGATTTTAAGACCGGCTATATCACTTTGTACTGCCTGTTGTGGCGCACTGTCTAGTGGTTTCACGCTGGCTTGTGAAGTGAGTAGTACAAAGCGTAATTCGTTCTCTAATTTAGCGAGTGCTGTGGCAATCTGATCGTCTGCATAAAGGGTAACAGCGGCTTCAAGAGAACCACCAATCACTTTATCGTTACGACCTTGTTCTAGCACTTTGTTTACTTCGCTACGAATTGCTAGAATTTGCGCCCAATACTCACTATTTAATGTTTCGTTATCGGATAAACTAAATAGTTCGTTATACCATTCATCTTCAAATACAAATTCTGATTTTTCAGCTGAAGGTAAATATTGCCAAATTTCATCAGCGGTAAAAGATAGTACCGGCGCTATCCAACGTACCATTGCTTGAGCAATATGATATAACGCAGTTTGGCAACTATGACGAGCAACGCTATCACTTTTGGCGGTGTACTGACGATCTTTAATAATATCTAAATAGAATGATCCCATTTCGATTGAACAGAATTGCATAATACGTTGTACGACTTTATGGAAATCATAACTTTCGTAAGCTTGGATAATTTGATCTTGTGCCTCTTTTGCCATGCTGACCGCCCAGCGATCAAGTACCACCATATCTTCAGGTTTGATCATGTCTTTAGCTGGATCAAAGCCGTTTAAGTTAGCCAGTAAAAAGCGAGCTGTATTACGAATACGACGGTAACTATCCGCTGCACGTTTGATGATTTCGTCAGAATAGCTCATTTCACCCGAATAATCAGTCGAAGCAATCCATAGACGTAGAATATCCGCTCCGAGTTTACCCATAACTTCTTGTGGGGTAACGATATTGCCTAACGATTTAGACATTTTTCGACCTTGACCGTCAACCACAAAACCATGCGTTAACACTTGCTTATAAGGGGCTTTGTTATCAATCGCTGTTGATAGCATTAATGATGACATAAACCAACCACGATGTTGATCTGAACCTTCTAAATACATGTCAGCTTCGTGCCCTTCAAACTCAGGGCGTACACCGACTACCGAAAAGAAAGTTGATCCTGAATCAAACCAGACATCAAGGGTATCTGGCACTTTGCGATAATCGTCTGCATCGGGACCAAGCAAATCTTTGATATCTGCATCCCACCAAGCTTGGATACCGTGTTGTTCAACTAATTTAGCGACTTTTTCAACCAGTGCTAGGGTATCGGGGTGTAGCTCTTCGGTCTCTTTGTGGACAAATAACGTCATCGGTACGCCCCATGTACGTTGACGAGAGATACACCAGTCAGGGCGATTAGCAACCATTGTCTCAATTCGTGCTTGTCCCCAATCCGGAATCCAGCGAACTTGTTTAATTTCTTGTAATGATTGGGCACGTAAACCTTGTTTATCCATGCTAATAAACCATTGCGGTGTTGCACGATAAATAACTGGTGTTTTGTGACGCCAACAACATGGATAGCTATGTTCAATATTTTCAAAATGAAGTAGCGCATTGTGGTCTTTTAATATGTCGATCACAACTTTATTCGCTTTAAATACAAATAAGCCATCTAAACCTGCACCTGTGCCCGGTAAATAGCACCCATTGCCACCAACAGGGTTAGCAACTTCAAGCCCATATTTTTGACCAACTAAAAAGTCTTCCGCACCATGGCCGGGCGCAGTGTGCACCGCACCAGTACCAGCGTCAACCGTAACATGTTCACCAAGTACAATGGGTTCATCAAAATCAAGGAAAGGGTGCTTAAAGCGTAATAGCTCAAGCGCATCACCTTTACAGCTGCCAAGAATTTTCCATTCTGAAATTTCGGCACGTTTCATGACGGATTCGACCAGATCAGTGGCTAAAATTAAGCATTCTTTATCGTTTATTTGTACCAGTTGATACTCAAACTCAGCATTTAAGGCAATACCTCGGCTAGCGGGTAATGTCCAAGGTGTTGTCGTCCAAATCACGGCATAAATAGTTAAATCGGTATGAACGCCAAATTTACTCGCAACAGCTTGGTTATCCACCGCTTTAAATTTTACATCTATAGCGGGTGAAGATTTATCATAATATTCTACTTCTGCTTCTGCTAACGAAGACATACAATCTGTACACCAGTAAACAGGTTTTGCCCCTTTGACTAAATGCCCGTTTTTGATGACTTTACCTAACGCTCGAATAATATTTGCTTCCGTATCGTAATTCATTGTGCGGTAGGGATTTTGCCAATCACCCAATACACCCATACGTATAAAATCAGCTTTTTGTAGTTCAACTTGAGAAGCAGCATAGTCACGACAAATTTGACGAAACTCAGCCGGTGTCACTTTTACGCCTGGTTTGCCAACTTGTTCTTCAACTTTTTGTTCGATTGGCAGACCATGACAGTCCCACCCTGGAATATATGGGGAATCATAACCGCTTAAACCTTTTGATTTAATGATAATATCTTTGATAATTTTATTAACTGCATGACCAATATGAAGTTTGCCGTTTGCATAAGGAGGGCCATCATGCAAAATAAAGGCTTTTTTCCCTTTTTTTACTTGGCGGATTTTGCGATAAAGTTCTTTATCGTACCAGTTTTGCAACATCGCCGGTTCGCGTTTGGCAAGATCACCTCGCATTGGGAAACCGGTTTCCGGTAAATTCAATGTATTTTTATAATCTGTCATGCTGATTTATTCCAGTTAATTTTGTTGATACTACTTTCTTAATTGGTTAATTGTGCACTGATCTTTTTCGCAGTGCAAACATCTTGTGTAATTTGTTCTTTCAACGCTGTTATAGAGTCAAATTTTTTCTCGTCTCGTAATTTTTCGAGGAAGGTTACGTCTAAATATTGTCCATAAATATCACCCGAAAAGTCAAATAGATTCACTTCTAAAATGGCTTTTTTTCCTTGAATAGTTGGTCTTATACCAATATTAGCAATGCCATAATAAGATTGTTGGCTACAACAATTTTTGACGTTAACTAAATAGACACCGTGTAAGGCTGGTTTTTTGCGGTGTAGTTGAATATTTGCCGTAGGAAAACCTAATTGCCTTGCTAATGCATTGCCATGAATAACACGCCCTTGAATGCTATACGGACGCCCTAATAGGCAACGTGCTAATTCAAAATCATTGTTGAGTAAAGCTTTACGCACCGCGGTACTACTAATTCGTAACTGATTCCAAACGTAGGTTGGCATGCTTTCGACAGTAAAATCATTTTTTTGTGCATAATGTTCAAGAAGATGAATATCCCCTTTACGTTCAAACCCAAACCGAAAATCATCACCAATAATAATATATTTGGCCCGTAACTGATTTATCAACCACGCTTGAATAAAGTCATCAGCAGACATTTTGGCAAAGGTTTGAGTAAACGGAACAGCAATAATATAGTCGATACCGAGTTTTTCAATAAAAATCACTTTTTCTTGAAATGAGGTTAATCGGGAAGGGGCATTTTCCGAACAAAAAAACTCTAACGGTTGCGGTTCAAATAGCATAACCACGGTTGGTAGATTTAATTTTTTACCTTGGGTGATTAAATGGTTAATTAATTGCTGATGTCCTAAATGTACGCCATCAAAATTGCCCAATGTCAGTACGCACTGGGAAAATTGATTTTTTAAATTAGCAATACCGCGAATGATCTTCATGAAAATGTGTTATTTAACTGTGTAATTTAACTCAAGTAGCCGAGAATTATACCAATCTTTCTTGAAGATGCACGTAATATAAAGCTGATTTTCGGTTGTTTTGTATTTGAGTTTTAGGTTTTGATTATTGTTAAATATTCAATTCCCATAAGATTGTTACAAAAATCCGCTGAATTTAGGTTTACGTCAATTTTGATTGTTACCAAAAAATCCGACAATAAGCCAGTTCATTTGCCCGTTTTTTATATTCAGCTTGTTGCGCTATAGGAATAAAAAAACGGTTTTTTTCTATCTCTTCGCACTCTTTTACATCACGTTTAATTTGTTCTGCTTCTTCTTTTGAAATTCGAAAGAAAACTGTATTAAATATACCGATTTTTGAATAGTTATCACCATGAAAAGTCACTCTGTTTTCTAAACCAAAATTTCTTTCTGATGGATAAGCGAGTCCATCGAAATTGTCTTGGGGTTTTGTGACTTTTCGCATCGCAATGGTTTGATCATTACCATAAACATAGTTTTCATTAATAAAGTAATTATCCCCTTGTTTACTTATTTCAACAAGATTGGCATAGGTTGCAGTATATTTAAAATCGGGACCACCTTCTACCCAAAAACCAATAAATTTATCGTTATTATTAGAATTATTAGACTCCTGTTCAGAGCATGCTGTTATCAATAATATCATAAAAATGAGTGATAAAAATTTCATTGAATATCCTTATATTAATAGTGATGTAATGCTCTTAAAAATTCTTGTCTGGTACTTGGATTGGTTTTAAATCCGCCACCCAGTGCAGTCGTGGTTGTCATACTGCTTGAATCTTTAATGCCTCTGGCTTTCACACAATAGTGAGTCGCATCGATTGAGACCGCCACATTTACTGTGCCAAGTAAGGTTTGAAGGGCAACAAGTATTTGTTGAGTTAACCTTTCTTGTACTTGTGGTCGCTGTGAAAAAAATTCAACAATTCGATTAATTTTGGATAAGCCAATAACTTTATCTTTAGGGATATAAGAGACGGTGGCTTTGCCGTCAATGGTGACAAAATGGTGTTCGCATACACTGGTTAAGGTAATATCACGAACGGTGATCATCTCGTCGACTTGCATTTTATTTTCAATGAGTGTGATTTTGGGAAAATTTTCATAATAGAGCCCAGAAAAAATCTCATCAACATACATTTTAGAGACACGATGTGGTGTTTCGGCAAGACTGTCATCAGTAAGATCCAACTCCATTAATTTCATGATCTCACGAAAATGTTCTTCGATTTTTGCCTTGCGCTCACTATTATCCATTGCTAAACGACAAGAAGGGGTTTCAAGATTTTTAGCTGCCAGTGCATCTTTAACTTTTTGTGCAGCAAGACTTAACTGTGTCATTAATCGTATACTCAGGTTAAAAAAGATACAGTATTATATAATACTCATTTTGCAATATACAGTTTTTTAAGTTAAAACTTTCTATTAAAACATTGTGTAAATATGAAAGATTTTTACATTTTATTGTTGTAGATAATAAGAATATTGTTGTTAATTGGGGTATACTGTTAACCATTATAGCGAATAACCTTTGGGTAATACTAATGCCAAATAAAACACCAATTATCCTGATTGATGGATCTTCTTATCTCTATCGTGCTTTTTTTGCATGTCCGCCGTTAACCAATGCCAAAGGTGAGCCAACAGGGGCTATTTTTGGTGTCATCAATATGATCCGTAGTCTGATTAATCAGTACAATCCGACACATATTGCTGTTGTTTTCGATGCTAAAGGCGGCTCTTTCCGTAACGAAATCTATAGTGAGTATAAAGCCACACGTGAGGCAATGCCGGAAAATCTTCGTCCGCAAATTGAACCAATTCACACTATTTTAAAAGCTATGGGGCTGCCTTTACTCTGTATTGAAGGTGTGGAAGCGGATGATGTGATTGGTACATTAGCAAGGCAGGCTGAAAAAGAGAATCTGGACGTTTTAATCAGTACCGGTGATAAAGATATGGCACAGCTTGTCAGTGATAAAATTACCCTGATTAATACCATGAATAATACGGTGCTTGATCCGAAAGGCGTGATGGAAAAATTTGGTGTGCCACCCGAAAAGATTATTGATTATTTAGCATTAAGAGGCGATTCGTCTGACAATATCCCAGGAGTTCCGGGAGTAGGTGAAAAGACGGCTCAAAGTTTATTAACTGAATTTAACAGTGTTAAAGATATCTATCAGCGTTTAGATGATATTGAAAAATTATCAATCCGTGGCGCAAAATCGTTAAAACAAAAATTGATTGATAATCAGAAAGAAGCCGAGTTGTCTTATTTGTTGGCAACGATTAAAACCGATGTGCAATTAGATTTTACTAATGAACAGCTCATGTCGAGCGATATGGATGTTAATGCATTAAACGAATTATTTGCTTATTATGGCTTTCATCGTTGGCAAAAAGAGTTGATATCGGGCAGTTTTTTAAAAAATCAAAAAGCATCAGCGGTCAATGTGAACCAGAATATGCCGTTATTGGCGCAAGAACATTCATCCGCCAAAAATAAGCAGACTGATTATCAATGCATTTTGACTGATAAACAATTAGATCAGTGGGTAACCAAATTATCCCAAAGTCAACAATTTGCATTCGATACTGAAACGGATAATGTCGATCATGTGCATGCTAAATTAGTCGGGCTTTCGCTCAGTATCACTCCGTATGAAGCAGCTTATATTCCGCTTGCTCATCAATATCTTGGTGTTCCCGAGCAGTTACCGCTTGATAGCGTGCTGGCGAAATTAAAGCCAGTGCTTGAAAATCCGAAGATTAAAAAAATCGCGCAAAATGCTAAATTTGATTACAGCGTACTGGCTAACTATGGTATTAAAGTACAAGGTATTGCCTTTGATACCATGCTTGAATCGTATGTACTAAATAGTACAGAAAGACACGATATGGATAGCATGGCTAGTCGTTATTTGAATCATAAAACCATCACTTATAATGAGCTAACCAAGCAGGATAAAAAACAAGTAACGATTGATGCTATTGATGTTGAAAAAACGACACAATACGCAGCAGAAGATGCAGATATCACGTTACAATTACATGAAAAACTGTGGCCAGAGTTAGAAAAAGATTCAAAATTAACTAAACTGTTTACTGATATTGAAATGCCTTTAGCCATTGTGTTGGCTGAAATGGAAAGAACAGGGGTATTGGTTGATGCTAAACAGTTAAATGATTATTCCCATGAACTTGCCAAACAGTTAATGGCGACGGAAGCCGAACTTCAATCATTGGCCGGTGAAAAATTTAATCCTGCTTCACCAAAGCAGATTCAAGCAATTTTATTTGATAAGCATCAATTGCCCGTATTGAAAAAGACGCCAAAAGGTGATCCGTCAACCAGTGAAGATGTGTTGAGTGAATTGGCTAATGAGTACGAATTACCGCGTATGATTCTATTTTATCGTGGACTGGCCAAGCTTAAAAATACCTATACAGATAAATTACCTTTAATGATTAGTCCTATCGATCATCGTATTCATACAAATTATAATCAAATTGGGACAGTAACAGGACGTTTATCTTCCAATGATCCTAATTTGCAAAATATTCCGGTACGCAATGAAGAAGGGCGTCGAATCCGCCAAGCATTTATTGCACCAGAAGGGTATAAGATTATTTCTGCTGACTATTCACAAATTGAATTACGCATCATGGCACATCTATCGCAAGATAAAAGTTTACTCAACGCGTTTGCCCATGACAAAGATATCCACCGTGTGACGGCGAGTGAAGTATTAAGTAAACCTGAATCAGATGTGACGTCGGAAGAACGTAGACGCGCTAAAGCAGTCAATTTTGGTTTGATTTATGGAATGAGTGCTTTTGGCTTATCAAAACAAATCAATATTCCTCGAAAAGAGGCGCAATTTTATATCGATCGCTATTTTGAACGTTATCCGGGGGTACAAACTTACATGGAAGAGACCCGTCAATTGGCAGCACAGCAAGGTTATGTCGAAACCTTATCTGGTCGACGTTTATATCTGCCTAAAATCACCTCGACTAACGGCATAGAAAAACGAGGAGCCGAACGAGCAGCAATTAATGCGCCAATGCAAGGTACAGCGGCGGATATTATTAAAACTGCGATGATAAAAATGAGTGATTGGATTAACAACCAACCGTCTGGCAATATTAGAATGGTGATGCAAGTACACGATGAATTAGTGTTTGAAGTCAAACAAGAATTGGTTGATAAGTACAGTGCGCAAATCAAATCCATTATGGAAAATTGTTATCAATTATCTGTGCCATTAAAAGTTGATGTTGGCGTCGGTGATAATTGGGATGAAGCACACTAATTTTTCATCAGCATTAGTAAATTATAAGATGTTTACGGTTTTAGATTTAAATGCAAGCTTAAGCTTAAACATCTTGAAAATTTGTGATCGATTTTAAGGCGTGAATAGGCTATTGCTCAAACCTTTTAGCGTGTTAGAATAAGTAACGAAACTGAATTTATATCAAAATGTTATTATTCTGGTTAGTTAGTTAACCGAATTGAATAAAAGAGCGCAGTTAACGCTTTTTTCGTTTACGTGCTCTTTTTTATTATTATTAGGATTATTTCATGAAAATTAAAACCCGTTTTGCACCAAGCCCAACCGGTTATTTACATGTTGGAGGAGCACGTACTGCGCTCTATTCTTGGCTTTATACCCGTCATGCACAAGGTGCATTTGTCTTGCGTATTGAAGATACTGATCTAGAGCGTTCAACGCCAGAAGCCATTGAAGCGATCATGGAGGGAATGAATTGGTTAGAATTATCATGGGATGAAGGTCCTTATTTCCAAACTAAACGTTTTGATCGCTATAATCAAGTGATTGATGAAATGCTTGCCAAAGGAACAGCTTATCGTTGCTATTGCTCAAAAGAACGCCTTGAAAAATTACGGGAAGAGCAAATGGCTAAGGGCGAAAAAGCCCGTTATGATGGTCATTGTCGTTGTGATGAAGTCCAAAAACAACATAACCATAGTGAACCGCATGTTGTCCGTTTTGCCAATCCGATTGACGGTATTGTCGTATTTAACGATTTAATCCGTGGTCCTATTGAGATTGCCAATAAAGAGCTTGATGATTTAATTATTCGACGAACAGACGGTTCACCAACTTACAATTTTTGTGTTGTAGTGGATGATTGGGATATGGAAATTACGCATGTGATTCGTGGTGAAGATCATATCAATAATACACCTCGTCAGATTAATATTCTCAAAGCATTAGGCGCACCGCTTCCTGAATATGGTCATGTATCCATGATTTTAGGAGATGACGGGCAAAAATTATCTAAACGTCATGGTGCGGTGAGTGTTATGCAATACCGTGATGATGGCTACTTACCGGAAGCTTTACTCAATTATTTAGTACGCTTAGGCTGGTCACATGGTGATCAAGAGATATTCTCCGTGCCTGAAATGATTAGTTATTTTACATTAGATGCAGTAAGCAAATCAGCTAGTGCGTTTAATACTGAAAAATTATTGTGGTTAAATCATCATTATATTAATCATTTAGATGCTGATTATGTCGCTCAACATTTAGTTTGGCATATGAATCATCAAGGCTATGATTTAACACAAGGCCCGGATTTAATCACAATTATTAAATTGTTTGGTGAACGTTGTAAAACACTTAAAGAAATGGCGGAATCATGCCGTTATTGTTATCAAGATTTTGATGATTTTGATGCTGATGCCGCTAAAAAACATTTGCGCCCCGTAGCTAAAGAGCCGTTAGAACTCATCAAAGCTAAAATTGGTGCAATTGCTGATTTTGACTGGCAAATTGATAAAATTCATCATGCTATTGAAGCCACGGCGACTGAACTTGATGTTGGAATGGGTAAAGTGGGGATGCCATTGCGTGTTGCAGTAACAGGAATTGGGCAATCGCCATCCGTGGATGCAACGGTATTTGCCATTGGCAAAAAACGAACACTATCTAGAATTGATAAAGCATTAGCTTATATCGCACAGCGAGAACAGTCACCAGCGTAATATTATTGTATTGCCGAGCAACACTCGGCAATAAACCTTGCTAAGTAGAGAGTTTATTTATGGCTCGCTTGAAAAAACGCTATTGGTTTTCATTTATTTTTATGCTGATTATTTCATTGCTAGGTCTGTTTGGATGGCATTATTGGTTGTCTTTTAAGCAAAAAAATCAGTTAACCTTAGATTGGCATGGCTTCAATATTAGTTTGGATGGGCTATCATTTGATACTTTTACCGTTTCTCAGCAATCACAATTATCCTTAACGGCAAAAAATTTGCATGTTTCGTGGTCAAATCTATCAGCAGAAAATGTAGATATCTATTGGCAGCCCGTTAACGCTAAAGTAGAGAATATTAGCGATCATGGAGTTGATGGCGAGGCTGATCATCTTGATCGATCTGAATTTGATACCTCATCTTTTTCATCAATGTTGTATTGGTTACCTAAAGCTATTCATATTCATTCGTTGCGATTTTATCAAAACAAAGTGCCTTTGTTTGATATCAAGCTAGATATGAATAAACAGCCACAAGCTATACAGCTTGAGTTATCCACCAATACCCAATATGCTGCAAAGTTATCGACTGTTTTACAATTTAATGAAGCCGATTCCCGTATTGAGATTCAACATGGCATGTTAACGACCTCATTAGCTCAATTTGGCATACAAAATAGCGATTTATCCTTACCGTTTAAAGGATCGATAACTCAAAAACAGCTTACACTAACCAATTTGGATAATGCGTCATTTAGCTTAAAAAAAGCGAATGTTTCGGAAGATTTCATTGTTAATGATCTAAGAGGAAATATCCGCTTTCAAGTTCAGTCACCGCTTCCATTTCAATTGAATCAAACCTCAGCGACAGGTCAATTAACGATTAGTGAGTTTAATGGTCTTTATAAAAATAGTGAGATTAAATCGGCAACAGGTAATATTAATCTTTCGGTTAACAACAATAATTTTACGCTTTCCACATCTGATTTACATATCCAAGAAATCAATCTTGGCATCGGTTTTGAAAAAGTTAATGTTGCTGGCGCTTATTCATCAACTTTAACTGCTCCGACAAGAGGCATCATTACGTGGAAAAAATTACAAGCGAGGCTATTTTCTGGTCAGCTGTTTGTTGATAAAGGAAAATTGAATTTAACCAGATTGCCTCAACAAATTAATGTCAGACTAAAACAAATACAGTTAAAAGATGTGTTAGCCAAATATCCGGTTGAAGGGCTTGCCGGTAATGGGGCGATAGATGGCATCTTACCAATTACATTAAGCGAAGTTAAAAACAACAATGAGCTATCATATAAGTTGGTAATTAAAAATGGTCAACTAGTTTCAACTAATCAGGGTGAATTACAGTTTGAAAATTCAGCGCTAAAAGATTATGTAAAAAATAATCCAAATATGAAAATACTCACTGATATTCTTAAAAATTTTCATTATACTAAGCTATCGAGTAAAGTTGATTACGCTAATGATATTGCTAAGTTGGGTCTGACTATTCAAGGAAATAATTTAGATGTGCAAAATGGTAAAGCGGTGAATTTAAATATCACGCTTGAAGAAAATATCGCTAAATTAATGACCAGTTTACTCTTATCAGACCAAATTAGTGAACCGATTCGTAAACGAATTGAAGCACGATTGAAAAAAAATCATGATAAATGAAAGAGGCTATTTTTATGATACGGAATGTGATTGCAGTCATGGTAGTGAGTAGCGTATTAATGGGATGCTCACCGACGGTTAGAGTTCAGGCTCCCAATGAACCAATAAACATAAATCTAAATGTTAAAATAGACCATGAAATCAACATAAAGGTTGATAAAGCGTTAGACAATGTAATTAATAAATCTGGTTTATATTAATTATTTATTAAAGATTCACGGTTATATTTTGGTTGGCGTTGTCAAAAGTGAATTAAAAGTGTAAATCACTTTGGCGTTAATGAAATATAAAGTATTTATTAAAGGGGTTATTATGACTATTTATAAAAAGTTAACGATTGCATTATTAACAGCAGCTTTATCTTTACCCGTGTTTGCATTAAATTTAGATCAAGCGATTAACGCATTAAGTCAAGCAAAAGCAAGTGGTTTAGTGGGCGAACAAGAGGATGGCTATTTAGGTGTAGTTAAAAACGAAAGCAATGCAAGTGAAATAGCGCAACTCATTAATCAAGCGCGTAAACAAGAATATCAAAAAGTTTCTGCTGAAAGTAACGTTCCTTTGAACGAAGTTGAAGTGAGAGCAGGAACAAAAGCTCAGGAAAAAACACCTGCTGGACAATTTATAAAACAACAAGGTCAATGGAAAAGAAAGTGATGATGTCATAAAGTCGTTAAGTTCTTTTTGCAACGATAGGAAAAGTATCACGACTTGGGACTTTAATTGTTTATAAATAGTGTGTATGCTGTCTACCTTTATTATTTGCGCTTTAAGCTGGGTAAGAATAAAGGGCAAAGTAATTTAAAATTAAAAAAATTTTTCAAATTTTCATATAGTTATTTTTACGTACAAATAGTATCGCGTTTGCGATTTTAAGTGGAGAAAATCAATGTGTTCGATTTTAGGTATTCTTGATATTAAATCAGATCCGGAACAACTACGAACAAAAGCATTAGAACTATCAAGTCTACAGCGTCATCGTGGACCGGATTGGTCTGGTATTTTTGCTTCTGATAAAGCAATTCTTGCTCATGAACGTTTATCAATTGTAGATGTTAATACAGGATCTCAACCGCTTTATAATAAAGATAAAACTCTCGTTTTAGCGGTAAATGGCGAAATTTATAATCATCAAGAACTCCGAAATCAGTACAAAGATCGCTATGAATTCCAAACAGGTTCTGATTGTGAAGTCATCTTAGCGCTCTATCAAGAAAAAGGAATTGATTGTCTTGATGAACTACAAGGTATGTTTGCTTTTATTCTTTATGATATTAATAAAGGCACTTACTTTATTGGTCGTGATCACATTGGTATTATCCCGATGTATATGGGACACGACGAAAATGGTACATTCTATGTCGCCTCTGAGATGAAAGCGTTAGTACCCGTTTGTAAAACGATTGAAGCTTTTCCTCCTGGATGCTATTTATCGAGCACTGAAGGTGAAATTAAAACCTACTATAAACGTGATTGGATGGATTACGAAAATGTCAAAGATAATAAAACAGACATTAATGCGCTTCGTATAGCATTAGAAGAGTCTGTTAAAAGCCATCTTATGTCAGATGTGCCTTATGGCGTTTTATTATCTGGTGGGCTTGATTCTTCCGTTATTTCGGCAATCACTAAAAAATTCTCAGCGCGTCGTGTTGAAGATCATGAAAAATCTGAAGCTTGGTGGCCACAATTGCATTCATTTGCAGTGGGTTTAAAAGGTGCGCCAGATCTTAAAGCAGCACAAGCGGTTGCCGATCATCTTGGTACAGTTCACCACGAAATTAACTTTACTATTCAAGAAGGTATTGATGCCATTCGTGATGTCATTTATTTTATTGAAACTTATGATGTCACAACTATCCGTGCTTCTACGCCAATGTATTTAATGGCAAGAAAAATTAAAGCAATGGGTATTAAAATGGTGTTATCTGGTGAAGGAGCTGACGAAGTATTTGGTGGTTACCTCTATTTCCATAAAGCGCCAAATGCTAAAGAGTTCCATGAGGAAACAGTGCGAAAATTAGCCGCGTTACACATGTATGATTGTGCACGTGCTAATAAAGCGATGGCGGCATGGGGCGTTGAAGCTCGTGTTCCATTCCTTGATAAGAAATTCTTAGATGTGGCAATGCGCCTTAATCCGAAAGATAAAATGTGTGGTAGTAACGGAAAAATGGAAAAACACATTGTTCGTGAAGCATTTGAATCTTATTTACCTGCGTCTGTGGTTTGGCGTCAAAAAGAGCAATTCTCTGATGGTGTTGGATATAGTTGGATTGATACTTTAAAAGAGATTGCAGAAAGCAAAATCACGGATCAACAATTGGAAAATGCAAAATTCCGCTTCCCTTATAATACGCCAACATCGAAAGAAGCTTACATGTACCGAGAAATTTTTGATGAGCTATTCCCCGTTGAAAGTGCAGCACATTGTGTGCCGGGTGGTCCAACTGTTGCTTGTTCTACGGCAAAAGCGATTGAATGGGATGAGTCATTCAAAAATCTTAATGATCCATCAGGCCGTGCGGCAGTAGGTGTACATAATGATGCTTATAAAAAATAAGCGTTAAATGTTGTTATTCATTGATATAAAAAAACGGGGAAATTACCCCGTTTTTTATTGCTCTCATCACTTGTTTTAATAACAGCGACAATTAGTGAGCAGCGCCTTTAGGTGTACCAATTGGTAAAATAGTGCGTCCGTATTGTTCGTTAAGTACTTCAGCCATTGCTAAATAAATCGCACTTGCACCACAAATAATCCCTTCAAAGCCTGCGATATGAATGATGCTGTGATTACCAGAAATATTACCAATTGCTAATAAAGCAAACAGGACAGTTAAACTAGCAAAAACAAATTGTAATACTCGATTACCTTTTAACGTACCGATAAACATGAATGCGGTGAAAATCCCCCATAATGCGAGGAAGATACCAACAAAGGTTGCATCGGTTGGTGCTGTTGCTGGGGAGGTTGGTAAATACCAAATGCCAACAAGCGCAATCCAAAAGAAACCATATGAAGTAAACGCTGTTGTCCCAAAAGTGTTACCTTTGCGAAATTCTAAAATTCCAGCGATCACTTGTGCTAGTCCACCATAAAAAATACCCATAGATACGATTGCTGTCATCACAGGGAAAAATCCCGCATTATGAATATTCAATAAAATGGTTGTCATACCAAATCCCATTAGTCCTAGTGGACCTGGATTTGCAAGTTTAGTTTGTTCCATAAGGATCCTATAAAATGTGTCTTAATAAAAAAAGAGCGGCAATAATAAGTGTAGAAAACTTTATAATCAAGATTTATGCAAAAATAATTTTTCATTCCCCCCCTTGATATTAATAATAATGTTCCCATCTATGTGGAAACACTAACATTTCTTTGACTAAATTAAAGACTTGAAAATCACAATTTCAGTCTTATATATAAGAAATAAAATACAGGTTTTGAGGAGAAAAGATTATGGGTAAAATTATTGGTATCGATTTAGGTACAACAAATTCATGTGTTGCAGTAATGGATAATGGTCAAGCTAAAGTTTTAGAAAATGCTGAAGGCGACCGTACAACCCCGTCGATTATTGCTTACACACAAGATGGTGAAATTTTAGTTGGTCAACCAGCAAAACGTCAGGCAGTAACAAATCCACAAAATACATTATTTGCCATTAAACGTTTAATTGGTCGTCGTTATGAAGATGCTGAAGTACAACGTGATGTGGGTATTATGCCATATAAAATTGTTAAAGCTGATAACGGCGATGCATGGGTAGATGTAAAAGGTCAAAAAATTGCGCCACCACAAATTTCTGCTGAAGTACTAAAGAAAATGAAGAAAACTGCAGAAGATTATCTTGGTGAGCCAGTAACAGAAGCGGTTATTACCGTTCCAGCTTATTTTAATGATGCTCAACGTCAAGCAACTAAAGATGCGGGTCGTATTGCTGGTCTAGATGTTAAACGTATTATTAACGAACCAACAGCCGCTGCACTTGCTTATGGTTTAGATAAAGATGTGGGTAACCGCACAATTGCAGTCTATGACCTTGGTGGCGGTACATTTGACATTTCAATTATCGAAATTGATGATGTCGATGGCGAAAAAACTTTCGAAGTATTAGCAACTAATGGTGATACTCACTTAGGTGGTGAAGATTTTGACTCTCGATTAATTAACTATTTAGTTGATGAGTTTAAACGTGAACAAGGTTTCGATCTTAAAAATGATCCACTTGCAATGCAACGTTTAAAAGAAGCAGCAGAGAAAGCAAAAATCGAATTGTCATCAGCGCAACAAACGGATATCAACTTACCTTATATCACAGCTGATGCATCAGGCCCTAAACATTTAAATATCAAAGTGACACGCGCTAAACTTGAATCTTTAGTCGAAGATTTAGTTAAACGCTCTATGGAACCAGTGAAAACAGCATTAAAAGATGCAGGTCTTACTGTTTCTGATATTAAAGATGTGATTTTAGTTGGTGGTCAAACCCGTATGCCAATGGTACAAAAAGCGGTTGCAGACTTCTTTGGTAAAGAACCACGTAAAGACGTTAACCCTGACGAAGCAGTAGCAGTAGGTGCTGCGGTACAAGGTGGGGTATTAGGTGGTGATGTTAAAGATGTATTATTACTTGACGTTACACCATTGTCTTTAGGTATCGAAACGATGGGTGGTGTAATGACTACCTTAATTGAGAAAAATACGACTATTCCAACTAAACATAGTCAAGTGTTCTCAACGGCTGAAGACAACCAATCTGCGGTAACGATTCATGTATTACAAGGTGAGCGTAAACGTGCTGGTGATAATAAATCACTAGGTCAATTTAACCTTGATGGTATTCAAGCTGCACCACGTGGTATGCCACAAATTGAAGTGACCTTTGATATTGATGCCGATGGTATCTTACATGTATCAGCAAAAGATAAAAATACTGGTCGTGAACAAAACATTACCATTAAAGCTTCTTCAGGTTTAAGTGAAGAAGAAATCCAAAAAATGGTCAATGATGCGGAAGCGAATGCTGAAGCTGATCGTAAGTTTGAAGAGTTAGCACAAGTACGTAACCAAGCAGATCACCTTGTTCACTCAACTCGTAAACAAGTGACTGATGCAGGCGATCAATTATCTGCTGATGATAAAAAAGCGATTGAAGATGCGGTAACTGCATTAGAAAATGCTGCTCGTGGTGAAGATAAAGCTGAAATTGAAGCTAAAATCAATGCGTTAATGGAAGCATCAAAAAAATTACTTGAATTAGCTCAACAACAAGCTCAAGCAGATCAATCTGCAGGTCAAGCAAATAATGGTAGCGCTTCGGCACAAGATGATGTTGTTGATGCTGACTTCAAAGAAGTTGATGATGATAAAAAATAATCGTTAAATAAAATGTTTTTTAATGAGTTATTTCAACGAGTTTTAGACATGTAACACATTAAACGGGCGCGAGGTAACTCAAGCCCGTTTAGTTGTTTATGCAATAAAAAATAAAGGTTAATTATGGCGAAGAAAGATTATTATGAAACATTAGGCGTGAGTAAAAGTGCCAGTGAAGCTGAGATAAAAAAAGCCTATAAACGCCTAGCCATGAAATATCATCCTGACAAAAATCAGGATAATAAAGCTGAAGCAGAAGCGAAATTCAAAGAAGTTAAAGAAGCTTATGAAGTATTAACCGATTCGCAAAAGAAAGCGGCTTATGATCAATATGGTCATGCAGCCTTTGAACAAGGGCATGGCGCAGGCGGCGGTGGTTTTGGTGGCTTCGGTGGTTTTGGCGGAGGTTCTGCATTTGATGATATCTTTAGTGATTTCTTTGGTGGTGGTCGTGGACGTAGTCAAACTTCCTCACGCGGTGCGGATCTGCAATATAATATCTCGTTAACACTGGAAGAAGCTGCTGCAGGCGTCAGCAAAGAGATAAAAGTACCGACTTGGGTAACTTGTGACGTTTGTCATGGACAAGGAACTGAAAAAGCCTCAGATGTAATGACGTGTGAAACCTGTCATGGTGCAGGTGTTGTACAAATGCGACAAGGTTTCTTTGCTGTGCAGCAAGAGTGTCCAACCTGTCATGGTCGGGGTAAAGTAGTAAAAAATCCATGTAAAAAATGTCATGGTGAAGGACGAGTTCAGAAAACTAAAACGCTTTCTGTAACGATTCCTGCCGGAGTTGATACCGGTAGTCGTATTCGACTTTCTGGAGAAGGTGAAGCAGGTTTAAATGGCGCACCAGCTGGTGATTTATATGTTCAAATGCAAATTAAACCACATGCCATTTTTGAACGTGATGGTACTAACTTACATTGTGAAATTCCAATTAATATTGCTTTAGCATCGCTAGGTGGAGAAGTAGAAGTACCAACACTTAATGGTAAAGTAAGCTTAACTATCCCTGCTGAAACACAAACAGGTAAAGTGTTCCGCTTACGAGGTAAAGGCGTTAAATCGTTACGTGGAAGTTCAATTGGTGATCTTTATTGCCATGTGGTTGTTGAAACACCAGTTAATTTAACCAGTAAACAGAAGGAATTGCTTAAAGAGTTAGGTGAAAGTTTTAAAGCCGATAAAAGCTCTAAGCACAGTCCAAAAGAAAAAAGCTTTTTTGATAAAGTGAAGAAGTTTTTTGGTTAAAAAGACGGATTTTCTATAAACGAGATTAGTTTTGCTAATCTCTTTTTTTTATGCTTTTATCTTTGATTTTATTAGATGCTATTACCATAATGTTTAAACATACTCTTTATTATCTACTTTTCGCTGTTTTAAGCGTTATATCTTCTCAAATTTAGTAGTACAGCTGTATAAATGCTATTAATAGGTATCCTTCAAGAAGGAAATCTATTGAGATATCGATCGATTTGATTAATCAGAAGATGCAATTAATGCAACTCTAGAAACTAATAAAAACAGAATTCATTGCCAGAATATAGTTAACAGTTGTTAGAAGTAGGTTGTGGCTTGGTAAAGATGAGGTATTAGCCATTTATCTTGCTCAGTATATCGCAAGACAAAATAAGATGCTTTCTATATATTTAATGTGATTTCGTTCCAGTTTGATCACACGATTGAGGCTGGGTTGATTGAGCTGATGAATAACAGATAAAAATAAACCCAGTAAGTACTGGGTTTGTATAATGTGTTATCAAAAATTACATTTTAGTTGTAAATGTACGAGCGATAACGTCGCGTTGTTGTTCTGCTGTTAATGAGTTGAAACGTACCGCATAACCAGAAACACGAATAGTTAATTGTGGATATTTTTCTGGGTGTTGTACGGCATCTTCAAGTGTTTCACGACGAAGTACGTTAACATTTAAATGTTGTCCACCTTCAACTTTGATAGTTGGTGCAATATCTAAAGGAATTTCACGATATTCAAACTGACCAAGTTCAGCTGTTGGAATAACTTGATCTTCTTTATATACTGATTTAGCTGCGACACAACGCGCTTCATTAGTTGAGTCATCTAATAACCAAAAAGAATTAAGAAGTGCTGAGTTGTCAGCTTTAGTAATTTGGATACCTGTAATCATTTTAAAACCTCCTATGAGCGTTATTGCCCCTAAAATATTAGGGTTAATATAACACTTATATAATTTGATTAAAGTCAAAAAAAGCTATTAATACGATAAGCAGTACCTTTTATTTAACTTTTAGAGCACTATAGGTTATGATGAGTAAAAATGAGAATTTTTTAGCAAGATATATTCAGTAATTTTTACGGCGTGGACAAACTATGACAACACAATTAACATGGCATGATGTTATTGGTACTGAAAAAGACAAACCTTATTTTCAAAAAATCATGCAATTTGTTACCGCTGAGCGTAATAGCGGTAAAATCATTTATCCTCCTCAACACGATGTATTTAATGCATTTCGTTTTACTGCTTTTAATGACATCAAAGTTGTCATTTTAGGTCAAGATCCTTATCATGGACCGAATCAAGCACATGGACTTTCCTTTTCCGTGTTACCGGGAGTTAAACCTCCTCCTTCGTTACTAAATATTTATAAAGAGTTATCTACCGATATTCCTGGTTTTCAGATCCCTTCTCATGGTTATTTAGCATCTTGGGCGACTCAAGGGGTACTTTTGCTTAATACGGTATTAACGGTGGAAGCTGGTCAAGCTCATTCACATGCCAAAATAGGTTGGGAGACTTTTACCGATAATGTCATAGCAGCTATAGACAAACATCTTGAGGGAGTGGTGTTTCTGTTATGGGGATCACCTGCGCAAAAAAAAGGGCAATTTATTAATCGGCAAAAGCATCATGTATTAACTTCTGTGCATCCTTCACCTTTATCAGCCCATCGTGGATTTTTAGGTTGTAAACATTTTTCCAAAGCTAATGATCTTATTGTGCAACAAGGTAAAGCAGCTATTGACTGGCAACCTAAATTACCTTGAAATTAGACATAATTATATAAATTATTGGGTTTTTTGAAAGCGATTTAGAAGTGAAGTTAAACTAAAAATAGTCAATACGATAATGTGTTGTTAATATTCTCATCAGGTTAGCTGATGAGAATAAAAAAACTTACTGAATCCCTTTAGGATTTTCGCCATATTGGTTGCTACCAGGTGTTGAATCTGTAGCTAAGTAAACTATATTCATAACAGGAACCAAAAGCCACCAACCTGGTTTGTCTGTATCGTGTAAACGGCGAACACCAACTGATATACATGGTAGTAATAACGCTAACTGAACAATGTATGCAATATAGCCTAATGGAGCAAAGATAAAACTTAGCAATGCAGAAACTATTGAAACAGCTACTACTATGATGCAGTATATTAAAGCAAACATCCAATATTCTTGACGCCTTGCTCGACCATTAAAATTAAAATAATTTTCTTTTGTTAAACAATTAATAAACCAGTTCATCCTATTAATTTCCTTTAAAATTTTATAATTAACATTTAAAAACCACCTTACTAAGGCGGCTGGTTATTCTAATCAAAAAAATTACATAAAACAAATTTTTCATCAATTTTATACTTTTTACATATTATTATCTTTTTTAGTTTTATAAAACTTAGCAATTTAATTTGAGTTTTCTCTCGCTTCTATCTATGTTAAAATCACCCCTCAGTGGTTATTTAAAGTGACCAAAATCTTTCAGCAAAATAACACTGAGGCCCTCCATGAAAATAGTTGAAGTTAAACACCCTCTTGTACGTCATAAAATCGGTTTAATGCGCGAACATGATATTAGTACTAAAGACTTTCGTGCGCTTGCCAGCGAAGTTGGTAGTTTATTAACTTATGAAGCCACGGCTGACTTACCTACTGAAAAAGTGACCATTGAAGGTTGGTGTGGACCCGTTCAAATTGAGCAAATCAAAGGTAAAAAAATAACTGTAGTACCAATCCTTCGTGCCGGTTTAGGTATGATGGATGGTGTGCTTGAGCATGTGCCTAGTGCTCGTATTAGCGTCGTTGGGTTTTATCGTAATGAAGAGACCCTTGAGCCAGTCCCTTATTTTCAAAAATTAACGTCGGACATTGCGGAACGAATGGCTTTGGTTGTTGACCCTATGCTAGCAACGGGTGGTTCAATGGTGGCGACGATTGATTTATTAAAACAAGCAGGGTGTAAAAATATTAAAGTATTAGTTTTAGTGGCTGCACCTGAAGGTATCAAAACATTAGAAAAAGCCCATCCAGATGTTGAACTCTATACAGCATCCATTGATGAACGGTTAAATGAACAAGGTTACATTTTACCAGGACTTGGCGATGCTGGAGATAAAATATTCGGCACTAAATAAAATTTCATTTTTTAAACCGGCTTAGCCGGTTTTTTTATGCTTAAAAAATGAGTTTAAAAGATTAAGTTGAAGTGGAGATGATCAACATGTCAAATAAAATAAATGATATACAAAAATCTAAAACATCACAGGAGAAACCTGCTTGGCAAGATATTTTTACTGGTGCACAAATGCTCTTTGTTGCTTTTGGTGCGTTAGTATTAGTGCCACTATTAACGGGTTTAAATCCTAATGTCGCATTGTTTACAGCGGGTATAGGCACATTATTGTTTCAACTCACCACGAAAGGCAAAGTACCGGTATTTTTAGCTTCCTCATTTGCCTTTATTGCACCGATCTCTTTTGGTGTAGCTCAATGGGGGATTCCTGCAACTCTGGGCGGATTGGTTGCAGCAGGATTTGTGTTTATGTTTTTTGCTTTATTAGTCAAACTAAATGGCAAACATGTTATTGATCGTATTTTACCGCCAGTGGTAACTGGCCCTATTATTATGGTCATTGGTTTATCTCTTGCGCCTGTCGCAGTGGGTATGGCAATGGGTAAAGATAGTGGTCTTCAGGTTAAGGATTATCAATTAATTATGATTTCAATGGCCTCATTATTGACTACGCTGATTGTGGCAATTTGGGCAAAAGGGTTTTTCAAACTTGTTCCAATTATTGCAGGTATTGTCGTTGGTTATGTGATGTCTTGGATAATGGGTATTGTCAACTTTCAACCGGTTATTGATGCGCCATGGTTTAAGATACCGGATTTCACTTTTCCTGAATTTCATTGGCAAGCTATTTTATATATGATACCTATTGTTATTGCACCAACGATTGAGCACGTTGGTGATATTATGGCGATTAGTTCTGTTACAGGCAAAGATTATACTCGTGAACCGGGATTACAACGCACACTTTTGGGGGATGGGTTAGCAACTTCGACCGCAGGCTTTTTTGGTGGCCCGCCTTGTATTACCTATGCAGAAGTGATTGGGGCCGTCACCTTAACACGAAACTTCAAAACTCGTGTAATGACATGGGCAGCAATTTGGGCGATTTTAATGTCATTTATTGGTAAAATTGGCGCATTTTTGAGTACTATCCCAACTGTTGTCATGGGCGGAATTATGGTGCTTTTATTTGGTTCGATTGCATCCGTTGGCATTAATATATTAATCAAACATAAAGTTGATCTTTCCGTTTCGCGCAATATGTGTATTGTTTCATTAGTGTTGGTGTTTGGTATTGGTGGGATGATTTTTGATTTTGGTTCTTACGCATTGCAAGGGATAAGTTTATGTGGCATTTTAGCTATTTTATTGAATTTAATCTTACCTTATCCGAGCAAAACAGTAAAAACTGATTAAGATTAATAGATATCACGGTTAACGAATTAATTGTTAACCGTGATAAATTAAACTAAAGAAAGGGCGCGATATTTTCATAAAATATATCATTCATTTATCAATAAAAAGTGAGTAGACACTCACTTTTTTTAGTTTCTGGTTAATGACTAATGACATGTTATTCGTCGTTTTTCTTAATGGATAAGAAACTTATCCTAATTTTACATTAAATAAAGTTTAATTTTTAGTCCTGATTTTATCACGATGAATGACTATGTTGAGTCCCATTTCTGTGGTTGGTAAGTGATAACTTATTTAATTTTGTAGATTTTAAGAAAATATCATTATTTTTCTGTATTTTATTTATACTGATTCAATTTAAAAAATATTGAATTGTTGAAATACGCTTGATTAAGATGAACTCACATTTTTAGTTGCATGAAAAACATTATTCAGTTTGTATAGAAAAGTCAGTAATGGCTTACTTAATTATTAACAAATTGATAAGCATAAAATATTTTATGAATTTTGGGTATGGTGGAAAGCTAAACTAGAATTATTTTTAGTTGTATAAAAGATATTTGCATTACAATAAAAAACTCACTTATTTGTTGAGATAAGTGAGTTTTCAATAGTAGAGTATCTTATTTTATTGGACGCATGGTTGGGAATAAAATGACATCACGAATAGTATGACTATTCGTAAATAACATCACCGTTCGGTCAATACCAATGCCTAATCCAGCTGTCGGTGGTAATCCATGTTCTAAAGCCGTAATATAATCTTCATCATAGAACATTGCTTCATCATCACCGGCATCTTTTTGTGACACTTGATCAGCAAAACGTTGAGCTTGGTCTTCCGCATCGTTAAGTTCTGAGAAGCCATTGCCAATTTCACGTCCACCAATAAAGAACTCGAATCGGTCTGTAACAAATGGATTTTCATCATTTCGACGAGCCAGTGGTGATACTTCAGCAGGATATTCGGTAATAAATGTCGGTTGAATCAGATTGGCTTCAGCAACCTCTTCAAAAATTTCAGTCACAACTCGACCAAGTCCCCAACCTTTTTCAATTTTGATACCTACTGCGCTAGCAATGGCACATGCTTTATCAAAATCATCCAAATCAGCATTATTGGTTTCTGGACGATAATGGCATATAGCTTCACGCATAGTCATTTTAATAAAAGGTTTACCAAAATCGAAGGTATGTTCACCATATTGAACAACGGTATTACCCGTTACAGCGATTGCCAGACGGCGGTATAATGCTTCAGTTAGCACAATCAAATCTTTATAATCAGCATACGCCATATACATTTCCATCATGGTAAATTCTGGATTATGTCTTGGCGATACCCCTTCATTACGGAAGTTACGATTAATTTCAAAGACACGCTCAAAACCACCGACAACCAGACGTTTTAAGTAAAGTTCTGGTGCGATACGTAAGTACATATCTAAATCAAGGGCATTATGATGCGTAATAAACGGTTTTGCTGACGCCCCACCAGGAATAACTTGCATCATCGGTGTTTCAACTTCCATAAAGTGATTTTCAAGCATGAAATTGCGAATTTCAGTTACCACTTTTGAACGAGCGATAAATGTATTTCTCGACTCTTCATTTGTAATGAGATCCAAGTAGCGTTGACGATAACGCATTTCTTGATCTGCAAGCCCATGGAATTTATCCGGTAATGGACGAAGTGCTTTAGTTAATAAGCGAATTTCTTCACAGTGAATAGAAAGTTCGCCAGTTTTAGTTTTAAATAAATAACCTTTAGCACCGACAATATCCCCTAAATCCCATTTTTTAAATTGCTCGTTATAGTAATTTTCGGGGAGATCATCACGCGTTACATAAAGTTGAATTTGCCCAGCAACGTCTTGTAAAGAGACAAAAGAAGCTTTACCCATTATACGGCGCATCATCATTCGACCGGCGACAGTGACAGTAATTTTATTCTCAATTAATTCTTCGTTGGTTTTATCGTCATACAATTTATGAAGATCACTTGAAATAGCATCACGACGAAAGTCATTTGGGAAAGCAATGCCTTGCTCGCGAATATTTGCTAGTTTTTCACGACGTATAGTTAGCTCGTTATTTAACTCTTCAATATGGTTTTGTTGCTCTTGCTGTGTTGACATAATTTTACCTTTTATTTATCACCAAGCAGTTTATAAACCTGCTTTTAAGCTTTCTTCAATAAATTGATCTAAATCACCGTCTAAAACGGCCTGAGTGTTGCGTGTTTCAACGCCGGTACGCAAATCTTTGATTCTTGAATCATCAAGCACATAAGAACGGATTTGACTACCCCAACCGATATCCGATTTGTTCTCTTCCATCTGTTGCTTTTCAGCATTTTTCTTCTGCATTTCAAGCTCATACAGTTTCGCTTTTAACTGTTTCATTGCTTGATCTTTATTACTATGCTGAGAACGATTATTTTGACACTGGGTAACAATTCCCGTTGGTATATGCGTAATTCGAACAGCAGATTCGGTTTTATTGACATGCTGTCCACCAGCACCTGATGCCCGATATACATCAATACGAAGATCGGCAGGATTGATATCGATATCAATATTATCATCAATTTCTGGATAGACAAAAACAGAAGCAAATGATGTATGACGGCGATTACCCGAATCAAAAGGACTTTTTCGTACTAAACGGTGGACGCCTGTTTCGGTACGTAACCAACCGTAAGCATAGTCGCCTGATACTTTAATGGTCGCCGATTTAATTCCTGCAACATCACCATCAGATACTTCCATGACTTCTGTTGTAAAGCCTTTAGATTCTGCCCAGCGTAAATACATTCGCAGTAACATTTCAGCCCAATCTTGTGCTTCAGTCCCCCCAGAACCTGACTGAATATCTAAATAACAATCTGCGCTATCGTAATCGCCTGAAAACATTCGACGAAACTCTAGCCCAGCCAGTTTTTTTTCTAACTGTTCAAGCTCTAGATTTGCTTCATCAAACGTATCTTGATCGTCGGCTTCAATGGCAAGTTCAAGCAAACCTTCAACATCGTCAAGGCCTTGAGTTAAAGAATCTATTGTATTGATGATTTCATCAAGCGTTACCCGCTCTTTGCCTAACGCTTGTGCTTTTTCGGGATCTGCCCAGACTTCAGATTGTTCTAATTCGGCATTAACTTCTTCAAGTCGCTCTTTTTTTAAATCATAGTCAAAGATACCCCCGAATCACATCAGTGCGCTCGGTAAGTTCGGCTATTTTGGATTTTATCGGATTAATTTCAAACATGTATTATTTAGTTCGGTTTTGCGATTTTCAATTAATCGCCCATTGTAGCGGATTTAAGTATAATTTAGCAATTGCCAATTTGCAGATACGATGATTGGTAAATAATACCAATAAATAAAAATGACGCATTAAGCGTCATTGATAATTGAGTAACTATACTAAAAACAGTTATTTTTTTGCTTGAGCATATAACTCAGCAACTTTATCCCAGTTAATTACATTCCAAAATGCACCAATATAATCAACACGACGATTTTGGTATTTTAAGTAATATGCGTGTTCCCAGACATCTAATGTTAAAATAGGCGTACCTGAAACACCTGAGAATTTTTCGCCCATGACAGGAGAATCTTGGTTTGCGGTTGAAACTACTTCAAGTTTACCATTTTGTAACACTAACCAAGCCCAACCAGAACCAAAACGAGTGGCTGCTGCGTTTGAAAATTTTTCTTTGAATGCGTCTACAGAACCGAAATCTTTTTCAATAGCGGCTTTAAGTTCACCTTTAAGCTCGGTACCAACTTTAAGTAATTCCCAAAATAGGGTGTGATTAACGTGACCACCCACATTGTTTTTGATACCTGTTAGTTTATCAGCTGGCACTTTATCTAAATTTTTAAGTAAAGTTTCAGGACATAATTCTTTAAGTTCTGCCGGTAAAGTCTCTAAGAGCGCATTTGCATTATTGACATAAGTTTGATGATGTTTGTCATGATGAAGATGCATCGTTTCCGAGTCAATATACGGTTCTAATGCGTCATAAGCATAAGGTAGAGGTGCAAGAGTGTAAGCCATGAAGATACTCCTTTCAAAAATTAGATATTCGTTATTGCTATATTTTACAGAGTATACGGTCAAATTGCTTATCTCACAATCTATTATTTGAATAGTTCAGAACTATTTAATGATTGGATAATCAATAAGTCAAATTGCCTAATTGACAAAGCCCTCCACCAATATCTTTCCCAATCTTACCATTATGCAAAAAAACGACCTTCTAAAAAACTTACGATTTTCCATCAGTTAATTTTACGTTTTAAGATTAAATACTCTTTATCTAATTTTAACCTCAATTTACTTCGTTTTTCGGGGTTGTCTACTTTTAATATTTTGCATAATTTCGAACAACCAACCATGAACGATAATAGAATTTAATTTGTAGAAGCAGACAGATAGTATTGACTCAGCTTATCCAAAAAAACAAAGAGTTTATAATTCATTTTACTATAATCATGTAGACGTAATTTTTCCTCTGTATCAACAAAACGAGATTTAGCCGCTTGACTAAGGTCATTTTGCGAATGGGCAATCAACTTTTCAACTACCTCATGGGTTAACTCCATATGACATTGGAAACCATAAACCAATTTGCTATAAGCAATAATTTGTCGAGGACAGCCTTCACTATAAGCAATGATTTGCGCATTTTGCGTTAAACCTGGCATATCATTGTGCCAGTGACCTACTGCTAGCGTATCGCCGAAATGAGAAAAAAGCGGATTTTTTTTGCCTGCTTCCGTTAAGGTAATGGGGAATTTACCGATCTCTTTTTCAGGACTATGCTCGAAATGAGCACCTAGCGCTTCGCCAATTAATTGGGAACCAAGACAAACGCCAATCACGATTTTATTCGCTTTAATTGCTGATAAAATGAAGGTTTGTTCTGCTAATGAATCAAAATGTGCACACTCTTGTTTCGTTGTAGCAGGGGATTGTGGGCCGCCCATAATAATAAGAAAATCAATGTTATCTATCCTTTCAGGAAGTGGCTCGCCCAGATAAACTCTTGAATAGGTAACCGTATGAAGATGTAACTTAGCCCATTGTTCATAAGCACCTGGTGCTTCAAACTCTTCATGAAGAATAAAATGGATATGCATGGATAAAAATTTCCTTTCTTATTAATTTAACAATAATATTATAGATAAATTTTAAACATTTAAAGTGTTATCAAAAGTATTATGGGTCACAATTTTTTTAAAATATTATTAACCATTTTACTTTAAACACAATATTAAAATTTGAAAAGGAGTGTAATTTGTCGGAAATAAAAAAACCTGCTATAAGCAGGTTTTAATAATTCGGTAAGTTGGCTCCTCCAACTGGACTTGAACCAGTGACATACGGATTAACAGTCCGCCGTTCTACCGACTGAACTATGGAGGAACCGAAATGTAGCGCGCATATTATAGATTAAATGGCGCTATGTCAATAGTTAAATTGTATTAAATGCTTTTTCGTTTTAATAACCTCCCTTTATTTTATTCAAGTGTTAGGATTGTCTTGAATAATTCCGTTTGCCTTAAGAGTTGTTGAGGATGAGATCCAAGCTGTTGTTCTGGGATCTTCTCTTTTAGCGAATGATAATAATCGATCCAATAAGGTAAAACTTGATGGGTCGTTAAATCTCTAAAATTCATCGGATATAAAGTAAAATAACTTTCATTGTGTTCGTTTCGAAAAGCGTAGGTAATGAGTTCACTGCAATAAAGTCCAGCTGTATTTGGACGAAAGCTAGGGTTGTAAGGTAGACCAATACATTTTTTAGCTCGCTTGATGGCATTTTCAATCAACGCTAAATTATCAATTCGACCAATGATATTAAATTGCGCTGCATTGATAAAATGCGTCAGTGTTTGGTTAATGACCCCGTATTTTGGCGTTGCTTCAATAACGATATTATTTCCAATATATAATCCTACATGATTGATATTATTGGTTAACTCATCCACGTTACGTGTTGCACCAGAACAGGTGACAGCATCATTAAAGTCATTAACCTCGTTCAGACACTGGAAAATAATATCGCCTTTTTTTAAATCAGTGATTTTTAGCACGGTAACGCCATAAAAGGAACATGACTGAAGTTGCTATGATAAACTTAAGTGCATCAAATCCTGCAAAAGGGAGATATCCGAGTTTTATTGCTTCAATGAGGTTAATATGTAAATAACCAGCTAGATAAAGAACGCCAAATACAAAGATTAATAAATGTGCACAAGCGAATGCGATTAATCCTAAAATAAAATGGCGATCATAACCTTTTTCAGCGGCAAAGCCGGCTAAATAAGCACTAAATACCGCCCCATATAAATAACCGGCAGAAGGGGAATGTAAAGCTATCATGCCACTACTTCCGTTGGCAAACAATGGTAATCCTATCGCACCTAAAAAAAGATATTGAATTATCGCTAATGCACCTAATTTACGTCCTAAAAACGCACCAATAAGGAGTATTGCTAAAGACTGTAAAGTAAAAGGAACAGGATAAGTTGGAATGCTAATGTTAGCGGCTAGTCCTAATAATAATGCCGCACTTGTTGTTACAAAGAGTTTTCGTTGCCAAGAGGATAGCTTAAATAGCGTTGTAATAAATGTTGGATAATATGGGGTAACTTGATGTTTCATAATAATTATACCTTGCTTTTATGTGTAAATATTTTGCTAATAATATAGCAAAGTTTTATTATGTAAACTTATTTTTTATAGAAAGGTTTACTTTTGAGAGGGTTATCACACTCTATGAAAAATGAATGTGATAACAACCGCAATATTTTGATTAAACTAAGAAAGGATTATTCATGCGCTCATGGCCAAAGCTAGACATAGGGCCATGTCCGGGAACAAAAACGAAATCATCACCAAGTGGTAATAATTTATGTTTAATTGAAGAAATCAAATCGGCATGATTGCCTCTCGGAAAATCTGTTCTTCCTATACTACCGTTAAATAACACATCACCAACAAAAGCGATTTTATCAGAATGATTAATAAAAACGATATGACCGGGTGTATGACCTGGGCAATAAAGTACATCGAGTGAAATATTGCCGACTTTGATTTTATCTCCTTCTTTTAACCAATGATCCGGTAAAAAGGGTTCAATATAAGGAAAACCAAATTGAATACATTGCTGAGGTAATCCACTAAATAAAAATTCATCTTCTTGATTTGAGCCGATGATTTTTACATCATAATGTTTTGCTAATTCTACAGCCGCGCCAACGTGATCCAAATGTCCATGCGTTAATAGGATTTGTTTAATATTCACGCCCAGTTTTTCCACGGCTTTTTTGAGTAATTCGGGTTCACCACCTGGATCGATAAAGGCTGCTTCTTTTGTTTCATCACACCAAATAATGCTACAATTTTCCTGAAAAGCAGTAACCGGAATGATTTGGTATTGAAACATATTGTTATCTCCTTGTTTCTTGATGATGAGCGGTTAAGTTTTGCCCATCTTGTTTTTTTAAAGCTGCAAACACAATGCTAGAAAGTATTGTGATAATTCCTAATATCATAAAAGTAATTTGAAAAGACTTAATGGTAGCGGTTTCCTCACCGACTAACCTAACAAGCACAGCACCTAAGGCGATACCGAAGCTAATAGCAAGTTGCTGGTTTACCGCCATTAAACTATTCCCACTACTGGTTGTTTCACCTTGTAAATCAGCTAAAGTGATACTGTTCATTGCCGTAAATTGTAATGAATTGGTACAACCAATGCAAAAAAGTAATAGACACATCAGGATGATCGGGGTGGATAAACTTAATTGTGACATTAATAAAATGAACGTTCCAGCCAATATAGTATTGCCAATCAAGACGTTTCGATACCCTAATTTAGCTAAAATTGTAGGAATAAACGATTTAATTGCCATTGAAGCTAACGCCATAGGAATTAATATCATTCCTGCTTCAATTGCTGAATAACCAAAGCCAACTTGTAATAGTAATGGAATTAAAAAAGGAACCCCTGAAATACCTAATCGACTTATCAAATTACCGATAATACCGATTTTAAAAGTGCGAATACTAAATAAAGATAATGGGAATAGAGGGGTCGTTGCTTTTTGAGCGTAGAATCGGTAACCAAACAGAAAGATTAAACTTATTATTGCCAAAAATAGTGAAATATAACTACTTTGTCCCTCACTTAGCAGCTCCAAACTTAACGTGGCACTAATAAATGTTATGGCAATAATAACAAAGCCCCAAAAATCAAAATAGATGCGTTCACCTTTAAGGTTTGGCATATATTTCCAAGCAATAATGATCCCAGCAATACCAACAGGGATATTAATTAAAAATACCCAATGCCAACTGATCATTTCAGCTAAATATCCGCCAAGAACAGGGCCAATTACAGGGCCTACCAGTCCTAAAATGGATGAGGTATTTAGCGCTGATAAAAATTCATTACGCCGATAAGATTTAATTAAGACTAATCTGGAAACAGGTACCATCATTGAACCGCCAATACCTTGTATAACCCTCGAAATATCCATAAAAATAAGGGTATTTGATAGGGCACAAGACAGCGATCCCGCTGTAAAAAGAAACACGGCGGTCACAAAAACATTTTTTGTTCCAAAGCGATCGGACAATAAACCACTAATCGGAATAAACAATGCTAAAGTTAATGCATAACAGATTACCGCAGATTGCATATTTAAGGGGGATTCATGGAGATCTTTAGCAATCGAGGGGAGTGCCGTATTTAATATTGATGTATCGAGTGATTGCATTAAAAATGCGACTGCCGCAATCCACGGCAACATTCGATATACCATAGGGGATAATTGAATATCATTGCTCATTATAGTGATTACCTATTATTGTTGCGATGATAGTTTTAAGGCTATCAATAAGATGATAGAAGACAATTTATCTCATATTACCTCGAAACGACTTTGTCGTCGATGAAATAAACCAGAAAGCATAATTTATTTAAGTTTTCTTTACAGTGAATTGGTGATATTTGTCGGTTTGGATTTGGTCGGTTTATCTTATCAATACTTGGCAAGTAATAGATAGCGATTACGCATTGTGTAATATTCATAATGAAATTAAGTGGGTAAGAGACACAATCGCAAAGTCTAAAAAACGATTTTAAGCAGTCAAAAAAATTGCCTTTTATCGCTAATGTTTGACGGTGATAATGCACATATAATTATAAAGCTATTTATAATTAATGCTTCAATGCTTTTTGATTGATTCGACTAAATAGCGTTAAGGTATTCGATAAGATTGTACGAAGTATTTCTGGTTGGGGTTCTTTGCGTAATTGACTTAAAACATTAAATATTTCAATTAGATATTCTGGGCGATTAATTTGACCTTGTCGACCACTTAATGGCATATCGGGGGCGTCGGTTTCAAGTACAAGACTTTCTAAAGGCAGTTGGGCAATGGTTTGGCGAGTTTTATTAGCGCGTGCGTAACTTATCACTCCCCCGACACCAATATAATAACCGAGTTTCACAAATTGCATCGCTTGTTGATAACTGCCCGAAAATCCATGTATGACACCCCGACAAGGTAAATTTGCTTGATGAAGTTCGTGGTACATAATGTCATGCGTTTTACGTGAATGAATCAAAACGGGTAAATCATATTTTTTAGCCAAGGTAAGCTGGGAACGAAAATAAAATAGTTGTTGTTGCCAATCAACGGTAAGATTGTATTTATCCAGACCAATTTCGCCCATTGCTACTAATTTTTTGGGGTTTTTATTAATAATATCGGATAATTTTTCTAAATCTGATTCTGTGTGTTGATAAATGGGATGTAAACCAAGCGCCGCATAAACTTCATTATATTGTTCGGCAAGGTGTAATATTGTATGAAAATGATTCGCAGCGACAGCTGGCACAATGAGCGCATCAATTTTTGCTTGCTGTATTTTGTCGATAGAATTAGTGATATCTGCGGTAAAAATCGGAAAATCAAAATGACAATGTGTATCAATAAACATAATGCCTCCTATTTTACCTTTTCTTGATGTAATAAAATGGGTAATAAAAATTGTCGAGCCGAATAAATAATCTGCTCAATAAGTGGATTGGTTAATTCAGGATATAATCGGGCATAATAATTATCACATTCTGCTGAATTGAATCCCCCTCCTTGCCAAGTGTTTTTAAGTTGATTGATAGCTTTTTGACTGATTTCAATCTCATTTGTTTTAGAATTATACGCGGATACTAACCAATTCCATGCACTTTGAATTGGAAAGAGTAACGGTTGATTAATACCTTGCAAATAGCCTTCGATTAAAGTTGTTAAAATAATTTGTGCTTGCTCAGGGTTTAAATATTCGAAACGCCATTCACTCTCTTCCCGACCATAGATGCGACTATAGCTATTCGTGTTTTCAGGATTGGAGATGCAATAAATAAGATGATCGATCCATAATGTCATGCCATCACGGATCGAAAGTTTCGATGGTCGCCATGTTAAAATCCCATCCTCTTGAACATGGGTTAACCAGCCTTGCAGTATGTAATGTTGTCCATTAGCAAAAAGGGTTAAATTGACCTCTTCGGCAGTTTGTATCAGGCGTTCTTGGCAAATTTTATTCGCTAACGATTGCATGGATTCATTTTGTTCATCATAAATAATCTGACCAAAGGCGCCGTCTGGTAACTCGCCGGTTAATGCTAATCGATGATACAAATCTGATTCTTGGATAGTGTGATCAATCAATTGATTTAAAATTTTTACATTAAGCTGGTATCGTTCAAAATTATCCAGATTAAAATTTTCAGCATCCGGTAAAGTATCATCAAGATAATTAATATAGAAATTGAATCGTTTTTGTAAAAAAAATCGTATGGAGTGTTGATAGAATCGTTTTAATTCATCAAGACTAATGTTATCAATCGTCATCGCCGAAATATCACTAATGAAGGATTGACTTTCACCTTGCTGTTGTGCTGCCGGTAGCCATTCATTGGCATAGCTTTTAGGCGGATTTAAATAATTTTGAGGATTAAATGGTGTGCGCGTATGGATGACACGTAAATTATCGAAACCGTTTGTACTATCTTTGGTATCATTATAGTATTGAATGATATAGTCCCATAGTTCATCAATTAATACTGACGGATAACGTTCAGTATTATCTTTAATTTCTCGCCCAATATAACTCATGTAGAGTTGTTTTTGAGCCGATAAAATTGCTTCTAAAAAGAGATACCGATCATCTGTGCGACGACTTCGATCCCCTCGTCTTGGGTACTGAGCAATCAAATCAAAATCAAGCGGTAGCGATGTTCTAGGATAATCACCATCATTCATGCCTAATAGACATACCACTTTAAAGGGAATCGAACGCATTGGCATCATAGTACAAAAATTGATTTTGCCCACTAAAAAACGATGAGCTAAATGATTTTGTTCTAAACGTGATTGCATCGCATCATGTAAAATAGTCATCGATATGTTATCCGCAAAATTTGCTAACAATCCACTGTCAATCAGCTTTTGCCACTCATCTTGAATCATCAATAAAATAGATTCACGTTGTTCATTACTAATAAAAAAATCATTGAGTAATTCAAGGCAACAACTTTGCCATTCAACTAATGGTTTGGCTTGACTTAACAATGTTGACCATTTACGGACTATACTAATAAATTCAGCTAATTGACCAATAAGTTCAGCATCCAAACCAGTCGCACCATCATACGGGAGTATTTGCTGCCAGCTTCCTTGCTCACTGCTCATCGTATAACCAAGCAACAAACGTTCAAGTCCAAATAACCAACTATGGGCATTTTCAAGACCAAAACGAATACCCGATTCAATGATCCATGTCCTTAAAAGCGTTAATTGTGATTCATTGATCGAAAATTTTTCCGAAATTGCTGGAATCTCCAGTAAATTAAATAACTCTTCTGCTGTAAATCGACTTTGAGGGAAATTTAAAATCGCAAAAAATGCTTGCACAATGGGATCAATATTTCGAGCTTTCTGATCGGAAATAGTGAAAGGTAGATAACGTTGACCTTCAGCATTACCAAAAACGGCACGAATATAAGGGATGTATTTATCAATATCTGAAACCATCACAATGCAATCACGTAACTCTATGGTTGGATCAGCATCAAAGACAGATAGTAAATAGTCATAGAGTACTTCGACCTCACGCTGTTCGCTATGGCATGCATGAAACGAAATTGATTTATCGGTTGAGTTAATGTGAAGTGCAGTTTTATCTGACGGATATAGCTCCAGTATATCTTGCTGAATAGCATGTAATAAACAAGTGCGATCGTGATCAGCAAACACATCAATATCTTGTTTGTTTTGGAATTCCTGTAATAAAAACAGACAATCCCGACCTAGTTTTCCCCATGACGTTAAGAGTGGATTTGGGATTTTATCGGGTGTATTTTGTATGTCAGTTAGCTGTTTTTCGACAATATCTCCCCAATACCATTTGCAAGGATTGTTAAACATTAAATGTACATCGATATGTTTTCCAAGTGCTGAGAGTAGCGAAAGATAAATGGGTGGAAGGGAAGTAATACCAAAAATAAAAATACGGTCGGGTAACGTATTTAACCGTTTTTTATCAAAATGGTCATCCAGTAGGATATCAAGCATTTGCTGGTAGATATTTGCACGGTGATACGGCTGACTAATGGCTATTAATTGTCTCCACAGCTCAGCTTGCCAAATTTCATCGGGATGATGATTTAATTCGACCACGGTTTTATTCGATTCCCATTTTGCTAGCCAGTCAGGGCGATAAACTAAGTACTGATCGTATAAACGAGCAATACGTGTTGCCAGTTGATATAACTTTCTTTCTGTTTTATCTATATTGAGATAATGTTTGAGTGCGCTAAATTCCTGCTTATCAATGAGTTGAGGCAGCAAATAAAATAGACGCCAAGTCATGGCTTCAGGATTAAAACTGTTTTCAATAGGCGAATCGGGTAATAAAGCTTGATAAACTTGCCAGATAAACTGAGTTGGATAAGGAAAAGCAATGTTTGCCACAATACCGAGTGCATCTGCAAGCTCGATCTGCAACCATTGCGCCATGCCTTGGCTTTGCACGATCACCATATCGGGCATGAACACATTTTCTAATGGTTGTCTTTGCATCAATTCACTCACCAATGATTTGAGCAGATCGACTTGATTTGAATGATAAATGGTAAACATAGTCGCTTTAAATTCGAAAAGATTATTCAAAATTATCGCTGATAGTGAGTAATAAATCTAGTAGCCTATCATTAGAGACAATAGATTTTGAGTCATTTTAGTTTTTAACGTAATGGATATCACCAAAGAAGCAGGCACACAAAACATTCATAATTTATCTTACTCAAAGTAAATTTTGCAGTTTGCTTAGCAGTATTCTCATTTTTAATTATTTTTATTTACGACATAAAAATTTCACAATATAAAAAAAGATGAGTTAATTATTCAATTCAATTATAAAAGTAATAAACGGTTTTACTTCACAGTGTGAATATGAAGACTTGTTGTTATTGGGGTACTGAACAGGACTATTGGAAAAGCAGAAAAGATTACAAAATTAATTTTTGTAATCTTTTTGATTTTAATAACGAAACTATTGTCCAATACGGCGTGTTAATTCGATAACACGCATTTTAGCTAAAGCTTTTGACAATTCAGCAGAGGCTTGTGCAAATGACATATCATCACTTGGGTGATTAATATGTTCTTGGGCACGTCTGACTGCTTCTTGTGCTCTGGCTTCATCTAAATCTTCGCCTCGAATAGCCGTATCAGCTAAGATTGTTACTATATTAGGTTGAACTTCTAATATACCACCCGATAGGTAGATAAATTCTTCTTCACCATTGGGTTTCACAATACCCACCATACCTGGTTTAATGGTAGTAAGCAGTGGCGTATGACCCGGGTAAATACCGAGTTCACCTTCAATACCTGTGACTCTGATTCGCTGAACATCACCCGAAAATAGGTGAGATTCAGCACTAACAACTTCTAATTGATAGGAAGTTAGTGCCATAATACTATCTCCGTTCAATGAATCTCTTACAGAGATTTCGCTTTTTCAATCGCTTCATCGATTGAACCAACCATATAGAATGCTTGTTCAGGAATGTGATCATAATCACCGTTCATGATACCTTTAAAAGCACTGATTGTATCTTTTAATGGCACATATTTACCCGGTGAGCCAGTGAACACTTCGGCAACGAAGAATGGTTGAGATAAGAAGCGTTGAATTTTACGTGCACGAGCCACGGTCAATTTATCGTCTTCTGATAACTCATCCATACCAAGAATAGCGATAATATCTTTTAATTCTTGATAACGTTGTAAAATTGATTGCACGCCTCGTGCACAATCATAGTGTTCTTGACCAACAACCAATGGATCTAATTGACGACTGGTTGAATCAAGTGGATCAACCGCAGGATAGATACCTAATGAAGCGATTTGACGACTTAATACGATTGTTGCATCTAAGTGAGCAAAGGTTGTCGCTGGTGATGGGTCTGTCAAGTCATCGGCTGGTACGTATACGGCTTGAATTGATGTAATTGAACCAGTTTTAGTCGATGTAATACGTTCTTGAAGGATACCCATTTCTTCGGCTAATGTTGGTTGATAACCTACTGCTGATGGCATACGACCCAATAGCGCCGATACTTCTGTTCCGGCTAAGGTATAACGATAAATATTATCGATAAATAAGAGTACGTCTTTACCTTCATCACGGAATTTTTCAGCCATCGTTAATCCTGTCAACGCTACGCGTAAACGGTTTCCAGGTGGCTCATTCATCTGACCATAAACAAGCGATACTTTATCAAGTACGTTTGATTCTTTCATTTCATGATAAAAGTCATTACCCTCACGAGTACGCTCACCAACACCTGTAAATACAGAGTATCCAGAATGTTCGATAGCAATGTTACGGATTAACTCCATCATGTTAACGGTTTTACCTACACCTGCACCACCGAAAAGACCGACTTTGCCCCCTTTTGCAAATGGACAAATTAAGTCGATAACTTTAATACCGGTTTCAAGTAACTCAGTTGAGTTAGCCAGTTCTTCATAGGTTGGCGCTGCACGGTGAATAGCCCAGCGCTCTTCTTCGCCAATTGGACCTGCTTTATCAACAGGATCACCAAGTACGTTCATAATACGACCTAGTGTTTTAGTACCTACCGGTACTTCAATGCCGTGCCCTGTGTTGACGACTTTAAGTCCACGTCTTAAACCATCAGATGATCCCATTGCGATACAACAAACAACGCCACCACCTAATTGTTGCTGAACTTCCAGAACTAATTTTTCGGCGCCAGTTTCCACTTCTAATGCATCATATACCTTTGGTACTGCATCTTCTGGGAATTCGACATCAACCACCGCACCGATGATCTGGACAATCTTTCCAGTAGCCATTTTTATTCCTCTACGTCTTTTTCTTAACTATAAGCCAATATATTTAGCATTAACCTGAAACAGCAGCTGCGCCCGATACAATATCAATCAATTCATTGGTAATCGCACCTTGACGTGCTTTGTTATACACAATCTGTAATTCATTGATTAAATTTGCACCATTATCGGTTGCTGCTTTCATGGCCACCATTCTTGCTGCTTGTTCACTCGCTAGATTTTCTACCACAGCTTGATAAACCTGTGATTCAATATAACGACGTAAAATCACATCTAAAAGCGATTTAGCTTCAGGCTCATAAATATAATCCCATGTTGAAGCAGTGAGTTTTTTATCTTCTGAATGCGGTAATGGTAATAATTGCTGAATAGTCGGTTTTTGCGACATGGTGTTAATAAATCTATTCGTTGCGATATATAATCTATCAATTTTCCCATTGTCATACGACTCAAGCATCGTTTTTACTGGACCTATCAGATCAGATAATTCTGGTTCATCACCTAAATTAGTCACTTGGGTTAAAATATTTGTTTTTACTGATGAGAAAAACGAAACCCCTCGTGAACCAATTAATGCGACATCTGCTTCTACACCTTTTTCCTGCCATGCTGACATATCAGCAACAACAGTTTTAAAAAGATTGATATTTAAACCACCACATAAACCACGATCGGTTGAAATAATAAGATAACCAACTCGTTTTACATCCCTTTCTTCTAAATAAGGATGTTTGGCACCTATTTGAGCTAACGCTAAATGTCCAATTACTTCACGAATCATTTCTGCATATGGACGAGAAGATGCCATTCTATCTTGCGTTTTACGCATTTTGGAATTGGCAACCATTTCCATTGCTTTTGTGATCTTTTGCGTACTTTGGATACTGGCAATTTTCGTTCTGATCTCTTTTGCATTAGCCATTTGTTACCTCACCCTTACCAAGTTTGAGTTGATTTAAAGCTATCAAGCATTGCTTTTAACTTACTTTCAATCTCATCATTGTAATTGCCTGTCTCGTCAATCTGTTTAACAAAATCGGCATATTGACTATGCGCATAAGCTAGTAGTGCTGCTTCAAATGGTAAAACCTTAGCGAGTTCAACATCTTCAAGATAACCACGCTCTGCTGCATAAAGAACAATTGATTGTTCAGCAACTGTCATTGGTGAGTATTGCTTTTGTTTCAATAATTCAGTTACTTTTTCACCATGACTTAATTGGTTTCTTGTTGCTTCATCTAAATCAGATGCAAACTGAGAAAACGCCGCTAATTCACGATATTGTGCAAGGGCTGTACGAATACCACCAGATAATTTTTTCATTATCTTAGTTTGAGCCGCGCCACCTACACGAGAAACCGAAATACCTGGGTTAACCGCAGGACGGATACCAGAGTTAAACAAGCTGGTTTCTAAGAATATCTGACCATCAGTAATTGAAATTACGTTAGTTGGTACGAACGCTGAAACGTCACCAGCTTGGGTTTCAATAATCGGTAGAGCCGTTAATGAACCTGTTTTACCTTTCACTTCACCTTTGGTGAACTCTTCAACATACGCTTCGTTAACACGTGCTGCACGTTCAAGTAGGCGAGAATGTAAATAGAATACATCACCCGGATAAGCTTCACGCCCAGGTGGACGACGAAGTAACAATGAAATTTGACGGTAAGCAACCGCTTGTTTAGATAAATCATCATAAACAATTAATGCATCTTGACCACGATCACGGAAGTACTCGCCCATTGCACAACCTGCGTACGGCGCTAAGTATTGTAATGCCGCTGATTCAGAAGCGGATGCAACAACCACAATGGTATTTTTTAGTGCACCATGTTCTTCAAGTTTACGTACAACATTGGCAATGGTTGATTGTTTTTGACCAATGGCAACATAGATACATTTAACACCTGAGTTACGTTGGTTAATAATTGCGTCGATTGCTAATGCGGTTTTACCGGTTTGTCGGTCACCGATGATAAGTTCACGTTGACCACGTCCGATAGGAATCATTGAGTCAACGGCTTTATAACCGGTTTGCAATGCTTGGTCAACCGATTGACGGTCGATAACACCAGGTGCGACGACTTCTACAGGAGAAAAACCATCATTTTGAATTGAACCTTTACCGTCGATTGGTTCACCAAGGGTATTAATAACCCGACCTAATAGACCATCGCCGACAGGTACTTCTAAAATACGACCAGTACATTGTACTTTCATCCCTTCGGATAGATCTTCGTATGGTCCCATAACGACTGCACCGACAGAATCTCTTTCAAGGTTTAACGCCATTGCGTAACGATTTCCGGGTAGTGAAATCATTTCACCTTGCATGACATCGGTTAATCCGTGGATTCGAAGGATACCATCACTTACCGATATGATCCTTCCTTCATTGTGAGCGTTACTCACAATATTGAACTGAGCAATACGCTCTTTAATTAGTTCACTTATTTCAGTTGAATTTAGCTGCATTATCAGTCCCCTTAAGACTGTAGAGCGTCATTTAATCTTGTTAAACGCCCTCTGATACTACTATCAATAACCATATCGCCCGTACGAATAATAAAACCAGAAATGAGCGATGGATCAATATGACATTTTAGTTTTACTTTTCGTGATAAACGTTTTTCGACAGCGATAGAAATCTTATCAAGTTGTTCGTTAGACAGTGCTTGTGCCGAAATGACATCGACATCTGCTTGCGCTTCTCTCTCTAAACAATATTGTTCAAACAGTGTAAGCACTTCGGGAAGAAGAGATAACCGTTTGTTTTCAGACATAATCTTAATAAAATTTGTACTAAACTCATCTAATACATCTTGACAGATATTGATGAGTAAGTTTGCAACCGAATCGGCTTTCATGTCAGATGTCAAAATACTACGTATTTGTTCGTTTTGACTAACTTGAGATGTTACCATTAGCATTTTATGCCATGATTCGATATTGTTTTTTTCTACCGCAAACTCGAAAGCAGCTTTAGCATAAGGGCGAGCAATTGTAATTAAGTCTGCCATTGCTCTAGTCTCCTTATAATTCAGCTACGAGTTTATCAATGATGTCGCTATTTGCGGCTTCATTAACAGAGCGTTCAATAATTTTTTCTGCACCAGCAATAGCAAGTGTAGCGACTTGTTGTTTAAGCTCTTCTTTAGCTCGTTTACGTTCAGCCTCTACTTCAGCAAATCCTTGCGCAACAATTCGTTCTTTTTCTCGAATTGCTTCTTGTTGTGCTTCTTCAAGAATAATTGCTTTGCGTTTATTGGCTTGCTCTATAATTGCATTAGCCTCAACCTTAGCCTGTTGCATTAAGTCAGATGTATTTGCTTTGGCTAGTTCCAAATCTTTTTTTGCTGTTTCTGCTGAAGCAAGTCCATCAGCTATCTCTTTTTGACGTTTTTCAATCGCAGCGATAACAGGAGGCCAAACAAACTTCATACAGAACCAAACAAACAATACAAATGTAATTGCTTGGCCGAGGAGAGTTGCGTTCATATTCATGAGACGATTCCTCTTAGATTTTTATTAGCCGGCAACAGCAAAGATGATATAAAGCGCAATACCCACACAAATCATTGGGATCGCATCCACTAGCCCCATAACAATGAAAAATTGAGTTCGTAACATAGGGATTAATTCCGGTTGACGTGCTGCACCTTCTAAGAATTTACCACCTAGTATACCGATACCAATTGCGCCTCCTACAGCAGCTAATCCCATCATTATGCCTGCGGCTACATATAAAATTTCCATTATATACTCCAGTTTAATATAAAAAATATTGAAATTAATGTTCTTCCGTTGTCGATGCCATTGCTAAATAAACGATCGTCAACACCATAAAAATAAAAGCTTGTAACGTAATAATTAAAATATGGAAAATGGCCCACGGTAAAGATAATACCCATTGTGACCACCAAGGTATTAATGCCGCAATTAAGATGAAAATAAGTTCACCTGCATACATATTGCCGAAAAGTCGTAGACCTAAAGATAGTGGTTTAGCTAATAGACCGACAAGTTCAAGTACTAAATTGATTGGTGCAAAAGCCCAGTGATTAAAAGGATGAAGGGTGTAATCTTTGATAAACCCTGAAATTCCTTTGTACTTGATAGAATAGAAAATAATTAAAATAAAGACGCCTAAAGCCATTGACATAGTAATGCTGACATCTGCTGTTGGCACTACTCTTAAATGAGATAAACCTAAGTATTGTCCTGCGTAAGGGAGGAAATCAACCGGGATAAGATCCATGAGATTCATAAAAAAGACCCAAATAAATACCGTTAATGCTAACGGTGCAATGAGCTTGTTTTGACCAGTGAACATGTCTTTGACAGTATTATTAACAAATTCAAAGATCATCTCGACAGCACATTGTAATTTACCTGGTACCCCACTTGTTGCTTTTTTGGCAACACGATGAAAAATCCACAAGAAAATAACACCAAGAAAAATTGAAAAAAACAATGAATCAAGATTAAAGGTCCAAAAACCTGAACCTACTTGTAAGTTTTCAAGATGGTGCTTGATATAAGCCTGTGGCGAAGCCGGAGAGGAAACTGCCATATAACCTTCTTACTTATTCCTAAAAATAAAAAATATTACAATGTTTTATCTATATTAAAAGGTATAGACAATCGCTGTAATAACCCTAAGCTAGTATTTTAAACCCAATTACCTATATAAAGTCAACAAATTATTAACAAAATAAATAAATTCAACACTTTTTACTAAAAAATTGTAAATAAACAGAGCTTGCTTAATAAACTCATTAAACGTATTGACTTATTAAAAACTTATTATTACATATAAAAAATATTATTTTTAAGCTTTAACAGCTAGTGCAATACGTTCTGCCAATTTTTGTACTTCGGCTTCTTCACTGCCTTCAACCATTACTCTAATGAGAGGTTCTGTTCCAGATTTGCGAATTAATACCCGCCCGTTACCATCTAGTTCTTTTTCAACTTGCTCTATTGCTAGTTTTACTGCTGAATTTTTTAATGGATCACTTTTTTCGGTATAGTGAACATTAATTAATACTTGAGGTAACATTATCATGCCACTACATAAATCTGATAAAGACATATCGTTGCGAACCATAGCACTTAAAACTTGTAGACCAGCAATAATGCCATCGCCAGTTGTTGTTTTGTCTAATAGCAAAACATGACCTGAGTTTTCAGCCCCTAAACGCCATTTCTTCTCAATAAGCTTTTCAAGAACATAACGGTCACCAACTTTAGCACGAGCAAAAGGTATGCCAAGGTTTTTAAGTGCTATTTCCAGTCCCATATTACTCATTAATGTACCGACAACGCCACCTTTTAGTTGACCTTGTCTGAGTGCTTCGCGAGCAATGATATAAATAATCTGATCGCCATCAATTTTTCGACCTTCATGGTCAACCATTATAATGCGATCACCATCCCCGTCTAATGCAAAACCTAAATCTGCTTGTTCATCAATAACTCGTTTTGACAATGCTCTAACATCAGTAGCACCACAATTTTCATTAATATTAACGCCGTCAGGTTCACAGCCAATTTTGATGACTTTTGCGCCGAGCTCACGCAATACTTTTGGCGCAATATGATAGGTTGCGCCATTCGCACAATCGACTACAATTTTCAGACCCGATAGACTTAGCTCATGATCAAAGGTGCTTTTACAAAATTCGATATAACGGCCTGCTGCATCAGTAATACGGCTAGCACGTCCTAATTGTTTGGATTCGACACAATCTATATCTTTTTCTAATTCTGCTTCAATTTCTAATTCAATCGAATCAGCAAGTTTTTTTCCTTCGGTAGAAAAAAATTTAATACCATTATCGTAAAAAGGATTATGTGAAGCAGAAATGACAATACCCGCATCAGCTCGAAAAGTACGAGTTAAATAAGCGATAGCAGGCGTTGGCATTGGTCCGGTAAAGGCAGTAGCAACACCGGCAGACGCAAAACCAGCTTCAAGTGCTGATTCAAGCATATAGCCTGATATACGCGTATCTTTTCCGATTAAGACTTTTTTCACACCATCTTTAGCTAATATGCGTCCAGCTGCCCAACCTAATTTAAGAGCAAAATCGGGAGTGATAGGATATTGTCCAACTTTACCTCGTATCCCATCAGTACCAAAATATTTTCGATTAGACATTTTATTTCCTCATACTAAATTTTATTTCTAATAATAATTTTATTGATAAATAATTACATAAGATTTTTGTGCTAATTATAATTAATGATGTCGGATGTTATATTTATGCATAATAAAATTATTCTCTATTATCATTAGCGAATTTTAATAAAACTTGGCTTTCTTTGATAAAACGTTGTGCATAGCTACCAAACCATTTGGTGACTTCATTAAAATTCTCAACAAATTTTGCCTTATCGCGTTGCTCAATCAATTCAACCATCTGTCCAAAGCGCTGATAATAGCGTTTAATTAATTCGATATTATCATCTGATGCCATAATGATATCGGCATAAAGTTCAGGATCTTGAGCAAATAATCTGCCAACCATCATCAGTTCAAGGCGATATATAGGAGAAGAAAGGGCGATTAGTTTTTCTAAATCAACATGTTCTTGCTGTAAATTAACACCATAAGAAAAAGAGGTGAAATGGCGTAATGCTTGAATAAATGACATGCATTTGTCATGCTCTTTGGCACTGATAGCACATAAATTTGCACCCCAAATGCGCATTTGATCAATAAGCCATTGGTATTTTTCAGGCTCTCGTCCTTCACAATACACTATAATTTGTTTTGCTAAATTAGGTACATCAGGACCAAACATAGGGTGTAAGCCAACGACAGGGCCAGGATGTTTTTCTAACATGGCTTGAAGCGGTTTTACTTTGATAGAAGTGAAATCGGTTAATATACAATTTTTAGGTAGAGTCGGTAATTGTCGAATGATTTCACAGGTTTTATTAATTGGTACGGTCACAATGACTGCAGCGGCATCGGCAACTACCTGCGAGGCTTGGTGCATAGTTTTGGAACCTAATGTTTTAACTTCATAGCCAGATAGGGTGAATAATTGTGCAAACAACCGCCCCATTTGACCATTACCACCGATAATGACAATTGATCCTTTACCTGTGTAAACTTTTTTAAAACCTTTGTCGTTTTCACTAATATAAGACTCTCGCATTAGTCGTCGTAATATATCTTCGATTAGCGCTGGAGAAATACCTAAATTTTCTGCCTCTTGCCGTCTTTTCGCTAACATCTCAGCTTCACGCTTCGGATCATAAATTGGAATACCATATTTGCTTTTTACTTCGCCAACTTCGGCGACTAAGGCTAATCGCTGAGTAATGAGTGACAAAATTGATTTATCGACCTCATCAATTTTATCGCGTAGTTCAAGTAATTCCGTGGACATATTCGGTGATTCCTTTATCACAAATGGTAGCTTTTACTGTAATAGCTTAACAGTATATCGTATTTTTGATAGCATGGTTAAATCTAAACATCAATTCGAATATAATAAATTTATCATGAAAGTTATCTCATTTAATATTAATAGTCTGCGTGCACGCATTCATCAGTTAGCCGCAATTATCGATAAACATCAGCCCGACATAATTGGTTTACAAGAAACCAAAGTTCATAATGATCAATTTCCTCTCGAAGAGTTAGCACAATTTGGTTATCACTTACATTATCATGGTCAAAAAGGGCATTATGGTGTTGCGTTATTAACCAAACAAAAACCAATATCAGTGCAGTGTGGCTTTCCAACCGATAGTGATGATGCTCAGTGCCGTTTGATTATGGCAGAGTTACCGACCAACCAAGGAAATTTAACCGTGATAAATGGCTATTTTCCGCAGGGTGAAAGTATGCATCATGAAGTTAAATATCCTGCCAAACGTAAGTTTTATCATGATTTGATTGATTATTTACGGCAACATCAATTGAGTAATCAGTTATCCTTGATAATGGGAGATATGAATATTTGCCCAACCGATTTAGATATTGGTATTTCTGATGATAGTCGTAAACGTTGGTTACGAACTGGTAAATGTTCATTTTTACCCGAAGAGCGGGAATGGATGGATAATTTAATGTCACTAGGCTTTATCGATACTTACCGTCATGCACATCCAACTGAACAAGACTATTCATGGTTTGATTATCGATCTAAAGGTTTTGATACCTTTACTGGACTGCGCATCGATTTAATTTTAGCTAGTCAAAAATTGTTATCCTATTGTCAACAAACTGGCATTGATTATGATATTCGAGCCATGGACAAACCATCTGATCATGCGCCAATTTGGGCAGAATTCGATTTAACGTAAATTTTTAGTGTCATTAAGAAGGATGAGTACATGTTGAATAATTCGATTTTATCGGTAAAAGATCTTAATCAAATGGTCAAAGATCTACTTTCTGATGCGATTGGTCAAATTTGGTTAGTTGGCGAAATTTCGAATTTTTCTCGTCCATCTTCAGGGCATTGGTATTTTACGCTTAAAGATGATGCTGCCCAAGTGCGTTGTGCGATGTTTCGAAATAGTAATTTTCGAACAGGATTTACACCGCAAAATGGGCAACAAGTTTTAGTTCGAGCGATGGTGACATTGTACGAAGCACGTGGAGAATATCAATTAGTCATTGATAAAATGCAACCGGCTGGAGCAGGATTACTGCAACAAAAATTTGAGCAATTAAAACAAAAACTATCTGATGAAGGACTCTTTGATCCTATCTATAAAAAAAGTTTACCGGAAAATATTCGTACTGTTGGTATTATTACCTCGGCAACTGGGGCGGCATTGCATGATATTTGTCAGATTTTAAAACGCCGGGATCCCAGTTTACAGGTAATCATTTATCCGACCCAAGTTCAAGGTACAGAAGCTGCTGGTCAAATTGCCAAGATGATCCAAATAGCAAATGTACGTCAAGAGTGTGATGTATTGATAGTTGGGCGAGGTGGTGGATCGCTTGAAGATCTTTGGTCATTCAATGAAGAAGTGGTTGCAAGAGCGATATTTGCTAGTCAACTACCTATTGTAAGTGCAGTTGGACATGAAATTGACTTCACAATAGCTGATTTTGTTGCTGATGTGAGAGCTGCAACGCCTTCCGCTGCCGCAGAGCTTGTTAGTCATGATAATAAAGAACAGATTCGGCGAATTTTGATACAAGAACAACATTTATCGATGGCGATGGATTATTACTTAACAAGACAACGCGAAATATTGAATACATGGTTTCATCGACTTCAAGCGGAACATCCCCAAGCAAAGCTATCTCAACAATTAAATCGACTCATTACTTATCGACATGCGTTATATGAAAATATTCAACAATATTTGCTTAAACTTACTAATCAATATAATCGATTAGATAGAAAGTTATTGAGTGTTTCGCCAGAATATCACATCACGTTTTATGGTCAGACATTATATCAAAAGCAACAGCAACTGATTAATATGATTAAACAAAAATTAGCAATGTCGCAACATCAATTTGTTTTACAAACCTCACAACTTAATAACTTAAGTCCGCTGGCAACGTTAGAGCGGGGTTATTCCATTACCACTAACCAACATGATGATGTGATTTGTAATAGTCAACAAGTGAAAGTGGGTGAATGTATCACGACAAAGTTAAAAGAAGGGATTTTAGTCAGTCAAATTACTGAGGTGAAATAAAATAATTAATTATTACGATAAAAATCATATTACTAAACTTCAATTTTATACAATAAAGTATACTGATTATTTTAATCAAATAAAATTGTCATTAAAATAGTAATACAGTATATAATACTACGTTTAAATTTTTTTTTATAACTAATAACTAATAATATTTAAGTACATAAGAGAATAGACGATTTATGCATCCCCCAATAGGTATTGATTTAGGTACAACAAACAGCTTAATTTGTGTTTGGCAAGATAGTAAACCGACGCTGATTCCCAACGCAATTGGAGAAGTGGTAACACCATCAGCAATAAGTATTGATGAAGATGGATCCATTTTAGTTGGTCGAGCAGCGTTATCACGATTAACAACTCATCCCAATCAAAGTGCATCAGCATTTAAACGTTTTTTAGGATCGAATAAAGTTTTTGAATTAGGCGATAAGAAGTTTACGCCAACAGAACTTTCTGCAATTGTCCTAAAATCTTTAAAAGCTGATGCTGAAGCTTTTCTAAAACAAAACATTCATGATGTGGTGATTTCTGTCCCTGCTTATTTTAATGATGAGCAGCGCAAACAAACCCGTTTTGCAGCTGAACTTGCTGGATTAAACGCGGTACGTTTAATTAATGAACCAACTGCAGCGTCCATGGCATATGGCTTGCATGATGAACAATCCGGTAATACATTAGTTTTTGATTTGGGTGGGGGAACATTTGATGTCACCGTACTTGAGTACTCTATGCCAATAATCGAAGTCCATGCTTCGGCGGGCGATAATTATTTAGGTGGAGAAGATTTTACTCATGATATTGTTAAAGCTTGCTTAAGTGAATGGAATATTAAACAGCAAGATGTTTCAGCCGATGATTATGCCAGATTACTTGATTTAGCTGAACAGTTAAAATGCAAGTTAAACGGCGAACAGATGCAACACTTAACTTGGTTTTGGCAAGATAAAGAGAGGCAATTTGAGCTTAACGAAAATCGAGCTAAAATGATTTGGTTGCCATTATTAAATCGCCTTCGAGCACCGATCGAGCAAGCGTTAAGTGACGCTCGGTTGAAGCCGAATCAACTAGAACATATTGTGTTAGTGGGTGGTTCGTCTCAATTGGGCGTTGTGCGTGAACTGGTTACCAAATTATTTGGCAAATTACCTTATCGCCATATTAATCCGACCACTATTGTGGCACAAGGTGCTGCAGTACAAGCAGCTTGTCGATTGCGTAATAAAGATGTGGAAGAAGTTATTTTGACCGATGTTTGTCCTTACACATTAGGTATTGAAAGTGCGTCGGATAATGTTCATGGCTTATTTTCCCCCATTATTGAACGCAATACAATTGTACCAACTTCCAAAGTGAAGACTTTTTATACTAGTCGTCCACAACAAAAATTGATTTCTATAGCCGTTTATCAAGGCGAAAATCCACGTGTTGAAAACAATGTGTTAATTGATGAGTTTGAAGTTCCTTTAACGCCTATGGAAAAAATACAAGGGATTGATATTCGTTTCAGTTATGATTTAAATGGATTATTAGAGGTCGATGTTGTGGTACTTGAAACAGGTAAGCAACACGGCAAGGTAATCGATCATAGCCCGATAGGGTTAACAGAACAACAAAAACAGGAAAGTCATGAACGTTTAAAATCACTGAAAATTCATCCCCGAGATCAAATGCAAAATCGTACATTATTAGCTAGATTGGAACGTGCATGGGCGCAATCACTTGGTGATGAACGTCATTTAATTGGATCTTATCTTGAAGCATTTCTTGATGTATTAAATCGTCAAAATCCAGATGAAATTAATGAGTTTCGTTGTGATATTGAGTCTGAACTTAAAGATCTTGATAGATAATTATTCAAAGTAGTATTTATAAACTTCTCCCCTTTTATTATTGATATAAAAGGGGAAGTTTATACACTAGTTTATCTATTCCTTCACAGGCGGTCCATATCGGTTATTTTTTTTATAACTAGGTTTCCAGAAAGGTAATAATATCAGTAAAAATAGGGTATAAATAATGAAGTAACTTGGTTCACCTAAATAACTATCATTTGCACGTCGTTTTAATGCGAAAATAATATTTATTCCCGAAATCATATAAGCAAATTTTGAAACTTCGTTATATATTGATGCTTCGGACAAATATCTATCAAGAAATAAGGTAGAAAAACCAATAATTAACAGACTATAAAAAATTTGTTTACAAAATCCTTTACGATTTGTTCGTCCATTTAAACGCCAAAATTGCCACCATTTATTTTCAGGTAGAGATAATGCATCAACTTGTTTTTGATTTTCACGATTTCTAGCTAAAAGTATGGCGGCACATAAGCGTAATATCATATTATTGTCTGAATGATTTTTTAGCCCTTCTAACATCTCGATATCATCTTCTTCAATTAGACCACAGTAGTTGGCTAAACATTCTTTAAGATATATTATTCTAGCCGTTAGATCATTATGTTGATATTTATCTTTATTTACTGAAGATGGAAATAACCACTGTTTTTCGAGCGAATTTGCGATTTTTTGTAAATCATCATTATCACCTGCAATTTTATTCAACGTTTGTTGTAATTTCAGATTTTGTTCAGGTTTATATAACAAAATGGCATTTAATATCATTAAATAATAAGGGTTTTGATTGGCAAATTTGGTTTGCCACAATTGTTCGATTTTATTTTCGATATCTTTTAAATCAATTTTTTCAGGATAGTCTATATCAGATTCGATTGAATCTGGGTAATTGATTAAAATACTATTGATTAACCCACTATTATTATCCATTAAATTATAGAGCTCAGTTTTATTTTGCCAGTTTCCATATTTGAAAATATTAATCACTGGAAGCATTTGATCATCATCGGTTAATTTAAACGTATTATTTTCTTTTCGAAGATATTTTGCTGTTTCGTAGGGTTGATTAATTATAGCCATCGTTAAAATAAATTGACGATACCACTCCCAATAAACGTTTTTATCACACGATGAATCAGGTGGAGTTGGAAACTGGTAATAGTGTTCAGATTCTAAGAAAATAAACCAGTCAAACATCTCTATATTTGCATAACGCGAAAAATTATCAAGATGTTTTTTGGCACGCTCCGGAATGGCATCGAATCTATCCAACCATAAAAGACCATAGTATTGTTCGTACCCATTCAAGTTAGGATCAAATTTATCTGGAATGGGCGTATTTTCATCACTATCATACAGCCAAGCTTTAAATTCTTTGACGGGTGGAATTTGTTCAAGCCATGTTAAATGTTGCCGAGCTTGGCGTTGTAAATTTTGTAGAATAAAATACTCAAAGTCATCTTTACTCTGTTCATCAATAATTTGTTGTAATAAAGTTTGATTACCATGTCGTAACATAATGGCATGACGATATAAGCGATATAAACGATTAGTACCGTCATCAAGTAACAACAGTGCAAGAATTTGACGATAATTCCAACTCACATTTAACGACCATTTGATAAAACTCGCAATTTCAGGGGAATACTCATCAGGATCAATTTGTGCTAGTCGTGCAACCGTTGTTGCTGTTAACTGAGGAACTGCGTAAAGGTAAGTTTCTGATGTTTCTGCAGCGATACAATAAGAGTTATTCAATGCGATAATTAACAATGGAAAGTAATCACTAGCATAATGTGAGCACCAGCCCGCTATCCAACTGGCTGCTTTTTCTTGATAATGACCTGAGTTATAAAGATCAAGCCAAGCCTGTAAAGACTCATGTTTTTTATCAAGCATAGTATATTGAATTGCTGCAATATATTTCCATTCGATATTGATATGTTCATCTTGATCATCTTGAGTGATGCATTTCAACGCATAATCTAATAAGGTTTGATTAGGGATTCTTGCAACGCAGTGCCAATTAGCAAATTGAAGCATTAAGCTTTTATCATTGGGTAAATAGATGACGGTATCTTGTGATAAAAAGTCATAAAGATCACTACTTCTACGTTCGTAAAATAACCATTTGGTATAATCGATATAATTTATCGTTGCATCTTGCAGAGCTCTGTTTGTGGTGGGTAACAGGGTATAGTCAAATAAATCTTCACTCTCAATATGATTTAAAAAGATATCATACCTTTCAGATTGATTGGGAGATTGTATTTTCAGTTGTTGGCGCCAACGCAAATTATCCGCTAACAGTTTGATACAAGCATTTGATACATTGCTTGCTTCATAACTTATTTCTAATAGACGCCATTTTACCGAATCAATGATTGCCATTGGGTAATCGTAAAATGAACTAATAAATTTTTGCCATTCATCGGCGTTAAAACACCGTTGTGGATCGTTCAAAAGTGCTTGATAAGCAGTATAAATTTCATTTTCTTTGATTTGTTTTTCTGTAAGGGGGTGATTGACTGCTTGCTCTTGTGATTCTTGTTGTGATTGCCCATCCATTTGTTCGGTTGACTGTGCATACTGTATTGCAAACTCATAAGCTTCACGTAAAGCTTTAAATCCAATCGGGTCTGTTTCGGGATGATAAAAGGGTAACTTGGCTCGATAGGCTTGACGTATTGCGACAGTATCCGTCGTTTTTTCTATTTCGAGTAGTTGCCAAATATGTTCATTCATAACCAATCATACTCCCTTAATGATTCTGGCTTTTCAAATTTCTCAATATCAATAAACCATGGTAATCGGTTAAAGGGTGCTTGTTTGTCTTCATATAAATTTGCCATGGATGTTACTTTAGATGGACGGGATAATTCACAGCGTAATTTTTCTAAATCGTCTTTAATCTGTAAATTATTCCAATATTGTAAACCAATAAACCAACTAACAAGGTAGTGTTGCCAAGATTGATAAAAGTATGTTGAACGTAACCCAATTCTATGCAAAATCCATAAACATTCTTCTTCAGTGACATATTTATTCGTCGTGCCAAGTCGTAGAAGATAGGCCATCCGGGCATAATCCCAACTACGAATTCCTGCAATATTACAGATAGGAAATGTTTGCTCAACAAATTTAAGTATCACTTTATGATAATCAGTTTGACGTTCATAAAAGCTGAGCCAATCAAATTCAGACAATTGAGAATATTTAGAATAGAATTCAGATAATAATGGTGCATGTCCATCATCAATCATGGTGAAAACGCAATCAAGTAAAGTTTCCCGAGAATCTATTTCCCAACTCTCTTTCAAATCTATAAAATCATCGTTAGGATAAAAAAAAGGTGAGGTATAGCTTGCTCCATATCTTTTATTTAATATTACCATTGGCGCTGACAAACCATATAGCCAATCAATATAATCCTGTTCCATATTAGCCTATAAAATATCAATACATAGTTTAGTGTATAAAGATAACAGATTTTTCAAATAGACGTCAGTCTGTTTTACTGTTTTTCGTTTATTATTTTTAAAAAAATAAACAATAATTATTATGAATAACAGTAAAATTGTTTTGCAAATTACTTTGTGCAAGGCATAATAAAATCAATTTATTTTGTCATCAGTTACACATTACTAAGCCATAAATGAAGGAGTTATAATGAGAAAAATTGCCTTAACGGTAATATTAATGTCTGGCTCATTGATGTTACAAGGCTGTGTTGCTGCGGTAATTGGAGCCGGTGCAACGGCTACAGCCAAAGTTGCTTCAGATCCGCGTACAACCGGGACTCAAGTTGATGATACAACGCTGAATTCACGAATGGGTATGAAATTAAAAGAAAATACATCAGCTTTTAATGGTTCACGTATTTCAACGAGTGCTTATGACGGTAATATTCTTTTAACCGGACAAGCAAATAATGAACAGAGTATGAAAGCCGAAAATCTTGCTCATGAAGTTGAAGGTGTCAAAAAAGTATTTAATCAAATTCGTATCGGTGAGTCTGTTGGTGCAGGAACCATTACCAATGACGCATGGATTACAACCAAAGTTAAATCACAATTAGTCTTAAATTCGGCAACAAAAGCCAGAAATATTAAAGTCGTTACCGAAAATGGCGAAGTCTTTTTAATTGGTATTGTCAAACCTGAAGAGGGTAAAGCTGCTGCAGTTGTTGCCAGTAAAGTAGCTGGTGTTAAAAAAGTTATCACACTTTTTACTTATTTAGATAAGTAAAAAGTGAAATCGATGAAAGGGCGGAAAGATATTTCGCCCTTTTATTATTCTAATTAACTGATTGAATTCGCTCTATTAATTTATCTAATCCTTTTAGGCGAGATTGACTAAGCTCGTCGGTAATTTTAAGTTTACTTAATTCAAACTGAAAATCGATAGCCTGAATTTGCTTCGCTGTTTTATGATTTGCAATGATAAGTAAAATTGCGAGTAACCCTTTAACAATTCGACCCTCACTATCACCTTGAAAAATAAAAGTATCATCAGCTTGTTTTTGAAAAGTAAGCCAAACTCGATTTTCACAACCATTGACTTGGTTACTATCTGTTTTTAAATCGGCTGGAAAGTCAGGCAATTGTTTTGATAACGCAATGATTTGCCGATAACGATCTTGCCAGTTTTGTTGTTTCAATAATAATTCCGTTAATGTTTGCTGCGATAGCATAATATAGACCTATTTGTCGTTTACATAATGATAAATATTTAAAGTTAACAAAAGCTGGTGATAATACAATTAATCCAAGATTTGTATTGCATGTTGTAATGCATTTATAAAACGATCGATATCGTGTTTGTTATTATAAGGCATCAATGAAAGACGAATGACACCTTGGCAACCTAGCTTTTGCATTAATGGTTGAGCACAAAGTTCACCAGTGCGTATTGCAATGTTTTGTTCACTTAATAAGATAGCAATATCATTATGATGAATATTGTGGATATTAAATGTGATGATTGAACTATTATTTACACTGTAAAATTGAATATTGGTTAGTTTACTAAGTTGTGATTTTGCATAATCGGCTAATTGTTCGGAATATACTTGTGCTTGATTAAAATCCCAACGTTTTAGCCATTCAAACGTTGCATTAAAGCCTAGCATTCCGGCGATATTGGGTGTGCCTGCTTCAAATTTATACGGATGTTGCTCAGGTATAAAGTGATCGAAAGAGACACTTTTTAGCATTTTACCTCCACCATGCCAAACGGGCATAGTCTCAAGCAAAATTTGTTTACCATATAATACACCGAGTCCTGTAGGACCATATAATTTATGCGCTGAAAATGCATAAAAATCAATATTAAGTTTATCAACATCAATGGGATGATGAACAATACCTTGAGCACCATCCACCACTAAAATGGCATTATATTGGTGAACGATTTGGCTAATTGCTGCTAAATCCGGGCAAAATCCTGTCACATTTGACATTTGTGTAATGGCGACAATTTTTGTGCGTTCTGATAGAAGTGAAGTCAGATCATCAATAACTGATGACCATTTAATTACTTTGGCTCCCGTTTGCTCTGCAACAATTAGCCATGGCAATAAATTGCTATGGTGCTCTAATTCACTGACAATAATCTCATCACCTGCTTTTAGCAAAGGTCGAGCATAGCTTTGTGCAATAAGATTAATGGATTCGGTCGTACCACTTGTCCAAATAATTTCACTGCTCGTTGAAGCGTTAATCCAATCAGCGACATTTTGCCGAGCTTGATTTATTATTTCAGTCACTTGTAAGGCATTAGGGTGCAAACTGCGTTTAACAGTTGCAGTATTGTGTGCATAATATTCCAGCGTCGCATCGATCATCGCTTGGGGCTTGAGTGATGTTGCGGCTGAATCAAGATACACGTTTTCATTGTTCAGAGCAGGAAATTCTGCTCTAAACTTTTGATGAGAAAACTTTTTACTGGTTAAGTTCAAGTCCTGCAATTCCATTCCAATACCCATTACAGTCTCGTTTATGCTCTATATGTAGCGGATTTAATCCTTCTTCGTTCGCTCTAAACTGTTTCACAATATCCAATGTTTCCAACCCAAGTGGTGAAATACGAACAATATCAACTAAACCATTCATCTCTTTGAGTTGATTACCTAAATTATAGCAATAACCGCTTTGTGTTTGGATTCCATTTAAAACAAATACTTTTTGTTGTTCTTGTGAAAACACTTCACGCCCAACAGGGTATTTGATACAACATGTTTCGCATTTATCTTTGGGTTTATCTTCTGAACGTGCCGTAAAACAACGAGCTGAATAGGCTAACGGCAGGTAACCGTAACTGAAAACTTCAACGTCAAAATTTCGCTCGATATTGAGACTATCAAATTGATTTAGTACATTTGCTAACCAATCCCGAGAAAGTTCAACGGGCATACACCAACGTACCATACCTTGTTTTTGTAATAATTTTAACGTGTAAGCGTTATAGCAATTAATCGCAGGGCCGGCAACAAAAGGCAATTTATTTTCTTGAGCGATATTAATTGCAGCTAAATCATTGGCTTCAATTAAAAAATCGCCATTATTAACGAGTAATCTTAATTCATTTAATTCAGATGGAGCTTCAAGCAAAGCCAACGTTGAAAGCACAACTTGTTTACCTGATTTAGCGACTTCTTTAGCTAATTCAAGCCAGTTAGGGACTTTCATTTCACGGCGTTTAGTACAAACTGTTTCGCCCATATAAATAATATCGGCTTCACTTTCTTTTGCCGCATGATAAAAAGCTTCTGTTTCGGTTTTAGGCCAATAATAAAGCACTGGGCCTAATGCATATTTCATAGTTTTGCTCACTATATTGATTTATGTTAGATCATTTATCAAATCATTTAAAATGATATTTTATTAAATAAATTCAATAATATAAATTAAAGTAACGCCACTTTATTTTTAATAAGTGTCTTTTCCAATAATATGAATTTAAAGTCTAAAATACTCAATTATTGCCATTTACGGTGATAAGCACCCAATGTTGTTTGTGTTCCTTCCGACACAGAGCCTAATGTATCCATCCAATGTTGTTCAGCTTGAAATGATTGTGGATTGGCTTTATAACGGTCAATTGCTTGTCGCCATACTTTGGTTACTTGCTCAACATAAGCTGGACTGCGTTGACGCCCTTCAATTTTGACCGATGCAATATTGGCAGCAAACAGCTCGGGTAATAGCTCAATGGTATTTAAACTGGTTGGTTCTTCAATTGGATGATAAAGCTGTTCTCCAACAAAATAACGTCCTTTACATAGGGTTGGATAACCAGCATTTTCACCTTTTTTATGACAATCAATCAATACGTTATTCAAACGAGATTCAAGACCTTTGTCGGTCTCTTCCCATCGCACAAATTTAGCTGGAGAACATGCCCCAACCGTATTAGGTGATTCACCTGTTAAATAAGACGATAAATAGCAACGTCCTTCAGCCATTATACACAAACTACCAAAGGCAAAAACTTCTAAAGGGACGGGAGAAACTTTTGATAACTGTTTAACTTGATGCATCGACAGAACACGTGGCAATACAATACGATGAACCTGAAAATTATTATAATAAAACTTAATTGACTCTTCATTGGTTGAAGAGGCTTGAACGGAAACATGGCGTTCAAGATTAGGGTACTTTTCGGCAGCATAATCAAGCATAGCAAGATCAGCAATAATTAACGCATCAGCACCAATGTTAGCCGCGGTATCAACTGCATGTTGCCAACGCTGAAAATTTTCAGGATGTGCAAAAGTATTTATCGCAATATGCAATTTTTTACCACGTTTATGTACATAATCAGCGGCTTCAATTAATCGCTTCTCATTGAAATTTAAACCAGCAAAATGACGCGCATTGGTATCATCTTTTAAACCAATATAAACGGCATCAGCACCATTATCGATGGCTATTTTAAGTGATGGCAATGAACCTGCTGGACAAAGAAGTTCCATAATAATTCCTAAGTTAAGTTCGGTAATTTATACGTCGTGTATTATGCAATAATTCCCAATTTAAAGCGACTAGAAAGCCAAGTATGCGATGAAAAAAGTAACAATAGTGTGGATTAAATAGATTAACTAACTGTCAGGAAAATTGCCAGAATACTAACTCTATTGCTCACAAATTGCAGTTGGTCAATCATGATAAATATTCTTTTATTTTGTACTTAAAATAGGACAAAATCACCTTAACGATAACGACTGATGAAGAGAAAAATCAAGGTGATTTTATCGACTGAATAACAATACAACGTGTGATTATTGTAATTGGCAGGCGTCTTCATCGCCAGTATTTTGGCAAGACAGCTTAAAATAATGTTTAGCTGTGTTAATGTCTTTTTCTCGTCCCAGTCCTTGTTGATAAATAAGTCCTAAATAGTATTGTGATTCACCATGATTTTGCTCAGCAGCCAGTTCAAACCATTTTTGGGCTTGCCGATAATCTTGTTTAACGCCGTTTCCGTTAAAATATAGCCAACCTAATTTGAATTGTGACTCAACGTAACCTTTTTTCGCTGCTTTTTCATCTAATTTTCTACCTTTTACGTAATCTTGTTTCAATCCACCTTTTCCAAGATAATAAAAGTTAGCCAAATTATTATTTGAAACAATGGCATTTCCTTTTACGGCTTGTTCATAATACTTTCTTGCTTTGACGTCATCTTGTTTGACACCTCTTCCAGCTTCATACAAAACACCAAGATTTCCGGCCGCAGCTGGTTCTCCATGCTTTAATGCTTTTTCATACCATTTTCTAGCCATGATATAATTTTGATTGATTGCGTCATTTTTTAAATTGGATTCGATTCCTTTTGCTCTTGGCTTTTGAGCAATTAAATCATAAAAAAGCCCCATATAAAACTCGCCACTACTGTTACCGTTCAATGCGCCTTTTTCAATCAGTTTTTTTGCTTTATCTAAATTTTGAGTGACGCCTAAACCATTCAAATATAAGGAACCTAAATAAACTGAGGCATTTTCATTATTTTGTTTTACAGCTTTTTCATACCATTGAGCTGCTTTGGTATAACTTTGCTCAACTTCAATGCCTTTTTCATACATATAACCTACATGAAATTGTGCTTCAGCATCATTTTGGATAGTTGCTTTTCTGTACTCATCCTTATAATTAATTTCTTGATTTTCATCAGCGAAAATGGGGGTGTTCACTGAAAAAAATAAGCATAAAATTAATATTAATTTCTTCATCCATTTTTTCCTATTTATAACAATTTATAGCAAATATATTGTATCAAATTACATCGATAATGGTTTATAAGTATCGTCTTTTAATAAAGTTTTATTAAATAAGTTTGTAATATGTGAAAATTATTTAGCAATGCATACGGTGAAAATCGAAAATAATGTTAGTGATAAGTGAATAATATGTTGATAGGAATTATTTATGTAGCAGCTAGTCTCTTTAATAAATTATTAACGTATCAAAACATTATTTAATGCGGTGAATTTGGGATGTTGCGTTATTTTTCTCAAAATCAATAATATCGCTGACATTCCCAACATAATCTGGCAATAAGCTTATAAAACCTTTATACTATGCCGTAAATTTTGGTATCACTTTTTAGGTTTGCCAAAACAACCCGTTCTTTAACATCATCAATTGGAAGAAAATTATGCATCCGATGCTTAATATTGCTATTCGTGCTGCTCGCAAAGCAGGTAATGTTGCCATTAAGGCTTATGAAAATCCTAGTTCAATCGAAATTGATACTAAAGGTGCTAACGATTTTGCAACCAACGCAGATCGTGCTGCTGAAGCTTTAATTATTGAAACAATTAAAAAAGCGTATCCAGATCACACTATTATCGCTGAAGAAAGTGGTCTTGCTAAAGGTAGCGATACCGATACGCAGTGGATAATCGACCCAATTGATGGTACCACCAATTTTATTAAGAATATCCCACATTTTGCTGTATCTATCGCTGCTCGAGTAAAAGGTAAAACCGAAGTGGCAGTGGTTTATAATCCAATGAGCAATGAATTGTATACTGCTGCACGTGGTAAGGGTGCTCAGCTAAATGGCTATCGTATTCGTGTCAGTAATGCTAAAGATTTAAATGGAAGTATACTGGCAACCGCATTTCCATTTAAAGCGAAACAATATAGCGATAGCTATTTTGCAGTTTTACAAAAATTATTTACTAAATGCGGTGATTTTCGTCGCACTGGTTCAGCAGCATTAGATTTGGCTTATGTGGCAGCAGGTCGTTTAGATGGATTTTTCGAAATCGGTTTAAAACCTTGGGATATTGCGGCAGGTGAACTCATCTTACGTGAAGCTGGTGGTGTCATTACCGATTTTGCCGGTGGTAATAATTATATGGTATCAGGTAATGTTGTGGCTGGTAATCCACGAGTTGTGAAAGATTTATTAGTGTCTACTCAAAACGATTGGCCAGAAAAATTACGTAATTAATTTCTATTATGAACAGCGTTGTAATAACGCTGTTTCCTCTTATTTATTGCTTGTCTTTTTGATCACTAAGAAAAAGTAATTGATGCAAAGCATCTTGTATTAAAGTGATTATTGTTTAGGTTGGTCAGCTATTGCTGCCATTGTACAATTGATATTTAGTCCTTGGCGATTTAAACAATGGCTTCCCCATTGATACATTGCTTCTAATACAGGTTTAATACTTTTGCCAAAATCTGTTAAGGAATATTCTACTTTTGGTGGGACGACAGGAAACACTTTTCGGTTGATTAATTGATTGGATTCGAGTTCACGTAACTGCTGAGTTAACATTTTTGGTGTGGCGCAAGGAATTTCTTTTCGTAACTGAGAAAATCTTAATGTTTTGTTTGTCATCAGTTTCCATAAAATTAATGATTTATATTTACCTCCAATCATATTGATTGTTGTTTCAACCGGACAGTGAATAACAGATTCCAAGCTTTGCTCGTTGTTATAGGTTTTAACTAAATGATTTTTCACTTAATGCCTCAATAGTATCTTTTTGGATAGTATATATCAAAAAAGTGCATTCTTGTTATTCGAATAATTAGTATTAAAATATTTGTTAAGTAATCAAAAAAATTTGTTGAGAACGTTTTTTAATCTTAACAACCCTATCACCAAAGGATGCGTCAAATGAAAACAGTTGAATATAATTTTTATGTTGAAGATATGAGCTGCGCATCATGCGTTAGTCGTGTTGAAAAGGCGATTAAAAAGGTTGATGGAGTAATTGATGTTAGCGTGAATCTAGCGACTGAAAAAGCAACCGTTAAAGCAAATTCAAATGTTAATTTAGCAACACTGATGTCAGCGGTAGACAAAGCAGGTTATCATGCGGTGAAAATGACGGATCAGCAAACACATGCAAAAGATACTGAAAAACAAGCATCACTTTGGCCGATTGTGGTGTCCATTTTATTCGCTATTCCTTTTGTTTTACCAATGTTATTAGAGCCATTTGGTTTCCATTTAATGATGCCTGCATGGTTACAATTTATTCTGGCTTCGATTGTTCAATTCGGTCTTGGTGCTAAATTTTACCGAAGTGGTTTTAGTGCTTTAAAAGCTTTCACCGGTAATATGGATTTATTAGTGGCTATAGGTACCAGTGCGGCTTATAGTTTATCGTTATATCAATTAATTACAGGGCATTATGATCATCTCTATTTCGAATCATCTGTTGTAATTATAACTTTAATCTTAGTGGGTAAATGGTTAGAGTCAAGAGCGAAACATCAAACCACACAAGCGATCGAAGCACTTTCAGCATTAAGACCTGAAGTCGCTTTAGTCAGACAAGGGGATCACGAAATTAGTTTACCGATTAGCCAAGTTAAAGTGAACGATATTGTCGTAATTAAACCCGGTGAACGTATTCCAGTTGACGGTATTATTATGGAAGGCACATCCAGTAGTGATGAATCGATGTTAACCGGAGAAAGTTTTCCAGTTAATAAAACTGTTAATGATGTGGTCACGGGTGGTACCATTAATGGTGAAGGACTGATAATCGTCAAAACTACCGCTATCCAATCTGATTCAAAACTGTCTAAAATTATTGAAATGGTCGAATCTGCACAGGCTAAAAAAGCACCTATACAGCGAATTGTCGATCGTATCAGCGCAATTTTTGTCCCAGTCATTTTGATCATTGCTTTGATTACCTTATTGGCTTGGGGAATTATTTATCATGATTGGCAACAAGCATTACTTCATGCCGTTGCTGTATTGGTGATTGCTTGCCCATGTGCTTTAGGATTGGCAACACCCACAGCGATTATGGTTGGCACGGGTGTGGCTGCACGTCAAGGTATTTTGATTAAAGATGCTGAAGCTTTAGAAACCTTGCATAATGTTAACACTGTCGCATTTGATAAAACAGGCACCTTAACAGAAGGTAAACCTGACTTGGTGGAAATCGATGTCGTTGGAACTGAAACACCCGATCAGATTTTGTCACTTGCTGCATCGATGCAAGCTGGTAGTGAACATCCATTAGCAAAAGCTATGTTATCTAAAGCTAAAAAGTATGATTATGCGAAAAATATCACATCAGTAACAGGATCGGGCGTCATGGCAACGATTGATAATACCGAATACTATTTAGGAAGTTTGCGTTGGATGAAATCGTTAAACGCCTATTTTGTAAACATGGATGATAAAATAGATGAGCTAACCAGTAAAGGGTACACTATTTCATTTTTGGCTAAACAACAAGCTGAAGATAGTGTCGTGATACTTGCTTTATTTGGCTTTGCTGATGTGATTAAACCTGAAGCGAGAAATGCAATTGATGCATTACATCACTTGCATGTTAATACTGTCATGCTAACTGGTGATAATCAACAAGCGGCAAATTATGTGGGTCAACAATTAAACTTAGATAAAGTGATAGCCGAAGTGTTACCCCAAGATAAAGCCAACTATATATATCAATTGCAAAAAGAGAGCCATACCAACACCAATAATCAAGTAGCAATGGTAGGGGATGGCATTAATGATGCGCCAGCGTTGGCTGCCGCTGATATCGGCATTGCCATGGGAACAGGTACTGATGTGGCAATGCATACGGCAAGTATTACCTTAATGCGAGGTAATTTATACCTTATCGCTGATGCTATTGATATTTCTCGTCGAACATATAATAAGATCAAACAAAACTTATTTTGGGCGTTTTTCTATAATTTAATTGGTATTCCATTAGCGGCATTTGGTTTTTTAAACCCAATGATTGCTGGCGCTGCTATGGCTTTAAGTAGTGTTAGTGTGGTGACTAATGCATTATTACTAAAACGCTGGAAGCCAAGAGCAGAAACAAAATAAAATTAGCTTGTTAACCTTTAACTTAAGGGGCAATGGATAATGTCCCTTAATGGTTTGATAGCTGATTGATAATGAGCAAGTGGCTTATGTGCTAAGTGACACGAAAATCAATTTGCGAACCTTTTCCTTGCTCAGTCACAAACACGCCGACAGCACAAATAAGTTGTTCATTATAATATATCAAAGGGATGCGTGTTCGCATCCAAGGTGGAATATGGTGTTCTTGCCATAGTTTTTTGATTGCTCTTGAGCCTTGACGATTAACGATTTGAAGCTGTCCTTGAGCATGAAAGCGTACGGTAACATGTTCGTCTCTGTTCGGTAGACGACACGTTAAATCATCTTGATAAAGAGCATGTAACTCACCGATATGATCGGGTAAAACTAAAGGCGAAGTCAGATCCCAATTTATGACTTGTTGTTCAGTATCTTTATAAAGTGGCAATAGATAAAGTAAATTTTGATAACGGCGAATTTGCTTATGGTGTAAAACGAATTGCGGATTAGCATCGTTCTTTGCTTGAACAATGGTTTGCCAAATAAGTGCTAGTTGTTTTTGGCTAGGCATCATAACGTGTTGATGTCGTAGCCACATGCGTAAAATGGCATTGCGTTTATATTCTGAATAATCGCGTAATGGCGACAAGCGTAGCTGACCTTGCTGGGTTAATACTTGATGAAAATCGTTAAGTAACAGCTCGTTAATTAAAGCTTCTTGTTGTTGGCAAAGCGATGCACTTCGGGCAACCATTTGTGAAAACTGAGGCCAACGTTGATCAATAATTGGCAAAACATTTAATCTAAGAAAATTGCGATCATAATGGTCATCTTGATTACTTTCATCTTCTATCCAAGTTAATTGATGCCAATTGGCATACGCTTCTATTTGTTTACGTGAAATAGTGAGTAACGGTCGAAGATGTTGTTGGTTTTCAACGGGCATGGCTGATAACCCTGATGGACCGCTTCCTCTTTTTAAAGCTAACAAAAACGTTTCGCATTGGTCATCAAGATGTTGTGCTGTGCATAGCATTTCATCGCTTTTCAAATGACGATAAATCGCTTGATAACGAGCATGTCGAGCTTGTTCTTCAATATTGCCTGCCGAGGTATCAAGCTTAACCTTTTCAATAATAAAAGGGATTTTCCATTGTTGGCATTGTTGTTGGCAATGGCTTGCCCAATTATCTGCATTTTGACTTAAACCATGATGAATATAAATGGCTCGTACTGCTAGATCAGCTTGTTGTTTCAATTTGACTAGTGCATGTAACAATACAGTGGAATCAACCCCGCCACTATAAGCTACCAATAGCTTACGGTGTTTTTTTAAACATGTTGAAATGGTCTGTGTGATGGTTTGATCAATCATGAGTTGACTTTGATTATCCATGTTTTTCCCGATTATACTAAGCTTTGTAGTGCATTTGCTTTATGATTATGCTGATTGATTCTTTCTAAACCAGCAGCAAGATCAGCAATTAAATCTTCAGGGTCTTCAAGACCGATATGTAATCGGATGAGTGTGCCTGTAAAACTAATACCCGAAACAGGTCTAATTTTAGCTAGTTCTTCCGGTTGATTGGCTAAAATTAATGACTCAAATCCGCCCCATGAATAAGCCATAGAGAAATGGGTTAAATTATCCAGAAAATCGGAAAGTTGAACATCACTTAGGCGATCATGAAGTATAAAAGAAAATAGTCCACTTGCTCCCGTAAAATCACGCTTAAAAAATTCATGTCCTTTACAACTTTCTAATGCTGGGTGATTCACTGTTGCAACTTGCGGGTGATTAGCCAACCATTTTGCTATTTTTAATCCACTTTCATGATGTTGTTTTAATCTGATAGCTAAGGTGCGTAACCCTCGTGCTGCCATATAAGCTGTATCGGCATCGCACATTTGTCCCATTAAATAAGAACGTTCTCGTAGTCTATCCCAGCATCTTTCATTAGCAACCGCGGTACCTAACATTGCATCAGAATGACCAATTAAATATTTTGTGCCTGCCTGAATTGAGATATCAATATTATGATCTAAGGCTTTAAATAATACACCAGCAGCCCAAGTCGTATCCATCATAATGATAATATCAGGATTTACATGGCGAATCGCTTTAACGATGGCCGGTACATCATGCACTTCCATGGTAATGGAGCTTGGCGATTCTAAAAATACGACTTTGGTATTCGGTTTAATATGGTTAGTGATATAGCGACCAACTAAAGGTGAAAAGTAATCGGTTTCGACGCCAAGATCCTTTAAAATATGATTACAAAATTCTTGAGTTGGTTCGTAGCTGGCTTCGGATACAAGGATATGATCCCCGGTTTTTACAAAAGCTAAAATGGCATTAGCAATTGCAGCTGCACCACATGGATAAAGATAACATCCGGCTCCGCCTTCAATTTCAATCATGGCATCTTGAAGTGAAAAGTGGGTTAATGTGCCTCGGCGTCCATAGAATAGTGCCCCTTTGGCTCGATTTTCTGTTGCTTCTTTTTTGGCAGCGACAGTGTCGAAGACTAATGAAGAAGCACGCTGAATTACCGAATTTACAGCGCCTTGGGTATAGCGTTTTTTGCGACCAGCATTCACTAATTTGGTTTGTAATGACATGATGTATCCTTAGCTATCTGAGAAATTTTAATAACAGTTAGCATAGCATGCTGTTAAAATAGTAAAAAATAATTTTTATGAATACTGGCTTTTCAATTATGCTAATCGTCCAACTAGCCAATTTAAATACGGCGACAATTAATTATGCGTTGTTATCAGAGCAAATTATCAACGATGCCAATCAGATGAATGGACAACGTAAAAAACAGTTTTTAATCTGTCGTTCGATATTAGCAGATTTGCTTAATCAGTATTGCCATTGCTCTACCTTGCCAACAATCGTAATCGGTGAAAATAGTCGCCCATGTTTTTTAGATCGAACTCTTCCTGATTTTAATATCAGCCATAGCCAAGATAGGGTAGCTGTCGCGATATCTTTAAACGGTAAAGTAGGTTTAGATATTGAACTTGCTCGCCAGCGTAAACACTATTTAAAAGTAGCAGAAAACTTTTTTGATGATGATGAATATCAATGGATGATAGCGCAAACCGATACATTATCGGCTTTTTGGCAATTATGGACGTTAAAAGAGTCTGCTTTAAAGCTGTATGCGAAAGGTGTTTGGCAAATGAAATCTGTGAAAATTGACCTTAATCACCAATTGATTCATGCTCCTTTTGCAAGTCATTTTTATTATCAATATCAGCAGATTGATGATGTCCATTTGGCGGTCAATAGTAGTGTGCCGATAACAAGGTTTATCTTACAACGTTAAAGACGCTAATCTGCCACATCAAAAAATGAAGCAGATTAACATGTTGTATTAATTATTTGTTGGTCGTTAATAAACCTGATTCACTTAACGTTTTGTTAAAATCTTTATCCATAAAGAATAGGTCACGCTTATTTTCACCGACTAATTCTAGTTTATCGACAATGCTTTTGAAGAGTTTTTCTTCTTCATGTTGTTCAGAAACATACCATTGTAAAAAGTTAAATGTCGAAAAATCTTTCTGTGTTAACGCATAATCAACCAGCGCATTAATTGCTTTGGTAATTTTAAGCTCGTGCTGATAAGCCACTTTAAATAATTCAAGTAAAGAAGGATATTGTGATTCAGGGGCTTCAATTTTGCCAATTAAAGCTAAGGAACCACAATCCAAAACATAATCAAATAAGCGCTCCATATGTTGGCGTTCTTCACCCGCATGATCTCTTAAAAACTTTCCGAAAGATGGAAAATTTTGGTCATCACACCAGGCACTCATTTGTAGGTACAGATTTGAAGAGTAAAACTCTAAATTTAATTGCTCATTAAGCTTTTTGACCATTTGATCGGTTAACATTTTTATTTCCTCACATTGCTATTTTATGACTTCACATTTCAATCGATAACATCGTTGATGTGATTATTATTTAAGTATAGATTAACTATCTATATCATTGATATTGTCTAAATTAGATAAAGGTCTTGAAGTACCTTTCTTTTGTTATTATCTAATTGATATTCCTGATCTAACCAATTATCAATAGTCTGATAACGCTGTTTAATTGCCGTTATTGCGGCGGTTAGGTATGCTTCTTTAGCAGCAAAAATCACTTTTTGATTTTCAAGTTCGGTTGCCGTTAATTGGTTTTTATTCTGGTTAAGAATGGTGTCACGAAAATCTTTTAATAATTGTTCGGTAAGTAGATAGTCTTGCATGACAACGTCTTCACTCACGCCTAATGCAAACAGTGTTAAAGCGACACCAATGCCCGTTCTATCCTTGCCGACAGCACAATGCTGAACTAAGGGCTGCCCATTACCATTTAATAAAATGTCAGTGAGTTTTTGATAAGCAGGATTATTGAAAGGTAATAATTGATAAAGTTTGATCATAAAATCAAAGGGTGACGTTTTTTTAATGGTAAAAATATCATCTTCAATTTCTGAGGTTAAACTGGCTGTCACTTCATCACTTAATGGATTTGCCGGAACATTAATATAGTTGGCATTACGCCATAAATTGTCGGGATAGCGATTGATTTCGTTCGGATCTCGATAGTCTAAAATGTAGTGTAATTTTAATTCATTCGCTAAGAAGTCTTTTTCTTGTTCGCTAATACGTGAAAATTCACCTGCACGATATAATTTTCCTTTACGTATTTGACGTCCATCTTGTGTTTTAATTCCACCTAAATCACGAAAATTAATTCCATTTTTTATTGGTACAGCAGATGTCATAACGAATCCTTATTTATTCTTAACCTGCTTGCTATATTAGCATGTTTCTGATTAGAATTAAGCCATTGTTTTATTTTTATCAATAATTGGAGTTCTGCTTATGTCGATGTTATCTATTTTACTTTCTGAAAAACCTGCACCCTCGCAATGGGGTAAAGATGCACTACTGAGTTTTTCAGATGAATCAATTACCATTCATTATAAAACTGAGCATCGTTTAGGGGCAATTCAACGTGCAGGGCGTAAACTCGATAATCAAGGTATTAAATCGGTTAAACTTAGTGGTCAAGGATGGGATTTAGAAGCTTGTTGGCATTTTTGGTTGGGTTATCGTAATGCAAAAAACAACAATAAAGTCACTTGGGCAAAGCTGGATAGCAAAGATAAGGCAGAATTAACACATCGTCTGGCCATTATTGATTGGTGTCGAGATATTGTTAACCAGCAAGCGGAAACATTGAGCCCACTTGAATTAGCTACGCAAAGTGCCAAACTCATCAGTCAATATTCGACAGACGTAACATACAAAATTATTTCAGGCGAAGCATTAAAAGAGCATGATTATATGGGGATCTATACTGTTGGCAAAGGTTCAGATAGACCGGCAGCGCTACTTGAACTTGATTATAATCCGGGTAAAAATCCAACAACACCGGTTACTGCTTGTTTAGTGGGTAAAGGGATCACATTTGATTCTGGTGGTTATAGTTTAAAACCAAGTAGTTTTATGGAGTCGATGCGCTCAGATATGGGCGGAGCAGCGCTAGTCGCTGGTGCATTAGCGCTTGCTATTGCACGAGGCATAAATCACCGTATTAAACTTTATCTATGTTGTGCAGATAACTTAGTGAGTGGTAGCGCTTTTAAACTAGGGGATATTATTTGTTATCGTAATGGTAAAACAGTTGAAATTGATAATACCGATGCTGAAGGTCGTTTAGTGTTAGCCGATGGGTTAATTTGTGCCGATAATGATAAACCACATTATATTATCGATTGTGCAACATTGACGGGTGCAGCAAAAATTGCGGTGGGTAATGATTATCAATCACTACTTTCATTTGATGATAAATTTGCTCAATTGTTATTGGCAAGTAGCGATATTGAGCATGAAGCATTTTGGCGTTTACCATTAGCCGAATTTCATCGCTCTCAATTTCCTTCATCCTTTGCAGACATGTCTAATTCTGGATTACCTAACACAGCAGGGGCAAGTACTGCAGCGGCATTTTTATCACATTTTATTAAAAATTATCAGCAAAACTGGTTACATATCGATTGCTCAGCCACTTTCCGTAAAAGTGCAACTGCATTATGGGCAACGGGAGCAACAGGTGTTGGGGTCAGAACTATTGCTCACTTATTGAGTAAATTAAAAAAAGCATGATTCATTGTTAAGGGATGTAATATCTATTTATTAAAACCGATTAGTTTAATAATTCTTAATAATTTTTGTTATTGCTAATTTGAGTTTTTTTCCTACAATAGGCAGAGTTTAAAATTTGTCAAATGTTTATAATTTAGAGATATAAGGAAAGGTATGAAAAAAGTATTTTTTATTTTGTTAATAGTATTGTTTTCAAATGCAACCTACGCTGGCGAGTGTGAGAAATATTGGAATTCAGAAGAGTATGATAAAGCTTTTGATGCTTGCCAAAAAGAAGCCGAACAAGGTGATAAAAAAGCTCAATTTTATTTGGCTCAAGCTTATGAGGAAGGTTTGGGCGTTGAGGGAGATTTCGATAAGGTATTACATTGGGTAACTAAATCAGCAGAACAAGGATATGATCAGGCACAATATTATTTAGCACTAATGTATGATGAAGGTGAAGGTGTTGAAGAAGATGATCAAAAGGCTGTTTATTGGTATAAAAAAGCTGCCGAACAAGGTTTAGTTGATGCTCAATATAATTTAGCGATAATGTATGATGAAGGGGAAGGTGTCGAAAAAAATAAAGAAACAGCTGTGTTCTGGTATAAGAAAGCAGCGGAGCAAGATTCGCCAGAAGCGTTAAATAATTTAGGTGTCATGTATTACAATGGTGAAGGAGTAGAAAAAAATAGACTGTTAGCCATTAAGTACTTTAAGAAAGCCTGTAGTCTTGGCATAGATGAAGCTTGTGATAATAAAAGCTTGCGATAATATAAAACAAATAGAACTAATTAAAATATGTTAAAACTGAACTGTCTTAAATCATTAAGACAGTTCTTTTGAATAAATGAAGTAGAATAAATAAAATCATTTATTCTGTTATGATAATTGCTTTTTTAATATAAATTGGCTCAATCGGTACATTTTGATGTGGGCCCATCCGTTTAGTTGGCACATTGACAATTTTATCAACAACATCCATTCCTTTTATCACTTTTCCAAATACTGCGTAACCATAATCTTTGGATGGATCGTGGTTGAGAAAATGATTATCGACAACATTAATAAAAAATTGGCTCGTTGCACTATCGATGACACCGGTTCTGGCCATTGCAATCGTACCACGCACATTTTTTAATCCATTATCTGCTTCGTTTTTAATTGGGGCATTTGTTTCTTTAAATTTTAATTCACCGTCTGCTCCACCACCTTGAATCATAAAATTAGGGATCACACGATGAAAAGTGGTGTTTTCATAGAAACCACTTTTAACATAATCAAGAAAGTTTTTGGTCGTAATTGGTGCATGCTCATTGTCTAATTCAATTTCAATATCCCCCATACTGGTTTGCAACAATACTTTTGTATCTGCTAATGCAATGGGTGAAAGTAAAATTAAGCACAATGTGATGATTAATGATATGATTTTATTCATTATATTTGTTCCTTAGTCCATTTGTTTGTTGATTATACCGAATATAAAATTTATTTAAATAACAATTGTGCAAAATACAAAAAAATTTTGTGAAATAGTTCGAGTTATTGTTTATTTAATATTTTTCAACATGTTAAACAAGATATTATAAGTAAGTTTTTGCATTTGAGTACTATTTTTATGGCTGAAAAAAGTATTTTTTGAACGATATGCGATGGTCTGAAAACAAACTCTTAGTATTGACGTTTTATCCTTTATTAAATGATTGTTTTAAATTTTTGGATGACATTATTTTTAAAGTTGGAGAATTATGCGTTGCTTCTTATGCAATATGCCATTATATTTGGCACATCATGGAATTTGTTATCAATGTTCAAAAAACATACCGAAATTAAACAAGGTATGTCCGCAATGTTGTTTACCGCATTCTTTATCCACTCAGATTTGTTATCGTTGTCTTGAAAATAAACCCTACTGGGATACATTAATTGCGACTAGCGAATACATTAATCCGTTAAAAAAATTAATTCAGCAATTAAAGTTTTATCATAAAACGGAACTGACATTGGCACTGGCAAGATTAATGTTTTTAACATGGTATAAAAAACGACTTGCAAATGAAATCATAAAACCGGATTTAGTCACTTGCGTTCCATTACATCATATACGTTATTGGTCAAGAGGATTTAATCAAGCAGAATTATTGGCAAAATTGATAGCGAAATGGTTAAATTGTGATTTTTATCCTCATTTACTCTATCGACATCAACGAGCAATAGATCAGAAAAAGCTTTCATTAAAAGAACGTAAACAAAATGTAGAAACACTTTATGAATGTCGAAAAAATCTTTCTCAAAAATCGGTAATGCTTATTGATGATATTGTCACTACGGGAAACACAATAAATGCTGTTAGTCAGCAGCTAAAAAAATGCGGGGCAATGAATATTCAAGTGATTTGTTTATGTCGCACAGTATTGTAAAATTGTAAACAGTCCCTATAATAACCAACATAGTTAGTCAACTATTACAACAAATCAATTAGCTAGTTTATTACCTAATTGCATCAAAAGTGAGGGGTTATGTCTATTATTACCATTTCTGAATCAGCTCAGCAACATTTCAAAAAACTACTAGCCAATCAACCACAAGATACACAAATTCGTGTCTTTGTCATGAATCCTGGTACGCCAAGTGCAGAGTGTGGTGTTTCTTATTGTCCTGCTGATACTGTAGAAGATAGTGATATAGAAGAAAAGTTTGCAGATTTTTCGGTATACATTGATGAAATGAGTGCACCATTTTTAGAAGAAACCGTTATCGATTATGTTACTGATGAATTGGGTTCGCAATTGACGTTAAAAGCGCCAAATTCCAAAATGAGAAAAGTCAGCGATGATGCACCTTTAATTGAACGCGTCAATTATACGATTCAAACTCAAATTAATCCTCAACTTGCTAGTCATGGCGGTATGGTAAGTTTAATTGAATTAACAGAAGATAATTATGTTGTCCTTCAATTTGGGGGGGGCTGTAACGGTTGTTCAATGGTTGATTATACGTTGAAAGAAGGAATTGAAAAACAATTATTAATGGAATTTCCTGAACTTGCAGGCGTAAAAGATGTGACTGAGCATCAAGCAGGAACACACTCTTTTTGTTAAGAAAAACTAAATAATTTGGATTTAAATCTTGCTTATTGCTAAGATTAAGTCATAATCGCATGATGTCTGCCAGTTCACTTTATGATGGGGTTTTATGAATCAAGTCAGCATTATTTCAGATCTTATCGTTTGGATTGAAAAAAATCTGGAGCAGCCTTTGTCTATTGATCATGTTGCTCAAAAATCAGGTTATTCAAAGTGGCATTTACAACGTATGTTTAAAGAAGTAACCGGTCAGGTACTTGGTACTTACATTCGTCATCGTAGGTTAACTTATGCTGCACTTTCTTTACGAATGACGAGTAAGCCGATTTTAGATATTGCCATGCAATATCGTTTTGATTCTCAGCAAACATTTACCCGTTCTTTTAAAAAACAGTTCAATGAAACCCCAGCAAGTTATCGACGCGCTGAATTTTGGGATCCGACAGGATTAACGCCAGCAATTGAACTTAATAAAACTCAGCTTACATTACCCGAACCCAAATTCGTTAATATGCCAAAACAGACATTTTGGGGTATTACTTATAAAAATAACTGTAATTTAAGTAAATTATTAGAGGAAGAAAATAAGTTGCGAGGGCAATTTTTTCATAATTATCTTTCTCGTTATACCCATAAAAATGAAATTCTGCCGGATAAAATTTATGCTTTTAACCGTATCTTGAAAAGTAAAGAAAATGCTAATGAACAAGAGTTACTTTATACTATAGCGTTAGAACACAATAATCATCTTGAGTATATTGAACAGTTTGTTAGCGAAGGTGGTCTGTATCTTTGTTTTAAATATATTGGCACACCAGAAAACTTTAAAGATTTTATTTCTCAGGTGCATTTAGCTGCGATGCCAGCTTTAAAAGTTCATTTACGTGCCGGATGTTTAATTGAAATCCATCATAATCGAGATAAAAATACGGTTGAAACGGCAAAAGATATCCAACGTATGGAATGCGATTATTGTGTGCCAGTTGCAACAGAAAATGAAGTTCTTCTAAAGAAAAATTCGTAGTAATTCTAAGTTTTTATCTGTAATCAATCTTGTGACTAATTGTAATAACCTAGCATTATAATCAATTTAACAATGTTTTTTCTAACCATTGTCTAAATTCTGGTGATGCTTCTTTCAAACTGTTTGATCCACGTGTGACAGTGGCAATACCAATACCTAATTGTTCTTTAAGCTGTCTTTGATTTATTGAACCATCAAGTAAAGAGTGAATTATTTTAACTCGGGTAATTAAAGCATCACGTTCATCTGCGGTTAGCAGCAGTTTAAATATATCCAGTGAATAACCATCATTAAATGCTTGGTGTAGTATTTCAACTGTTTGTTTCCATTCTTGAGTTTTCATAATGCCCACCATTAATAGGTTCTGTTAAATTCGTTTGCGGTAAAAATATTATGCCTTTTTTGACCTAACAAATTTTGATAAATATAATCATAAACTAAAACATTTTTAACATAATTACGTGTTTCAGTAAAAGGAATACTTTCAATAAAAGCTACTGCATCAAGTTTACCATCACTATTATTCAACCATCGTTTAACTCGACTTGGTCCAGCATTATAGGCTGCTGACGCCAAAATACGATTTTTAGCATTTTGTTGATAAACATTATTAAGAAAATATGTCCCTAATTCTATGTTTGTCATGGGATCAGATAGCTGAGATGTTGATGTATAACTAATTGAGCTAACTTTTTTTGCTGTTTCTTTTGCTGTCGCAGGCATTAATTGCATTAAACCTTTTGCCCCAGCTGGTGATTGTATCGTGGCATCAAAAGCGCTCTCTTGACGAGATATAGCCAGCGCATAAGAAAGAGATATCTCTTTACCTTTTAATGCCTGTTTATATATATCTTCATACATAATAGGTAAGCGCTCTGTCCAATTATTCCAAAGTTTTCCAGATATTGTTGCTTGAATACTAAGATCTCCCCAACCTTTATAATAAGCATATTGAGCTAAATCTAAATATTCATTATTTTCAACGTGATTATTCAACATAAAGCGCCATTCGCGTGTTGATTCTGTTAACTTCTTCCAGAAACGTAATTCTTTAATTCGTTTTATAACAGTTTGATTATCATACTTAGATTTTAAATTTGCTATCTCGGCTTGTGTAATTTTTCTGGATTGGTTGTTAAGAGAATATTTTTGCTTAAGCAATTGAGCGCTGACCATGCCATAAAATCCACGATTAGCCGATAATTTTTTCAAAATGGTATTGGCTTCATTTTTTTTGTTTTGGTCTAAATAGACGCGAGCTTGCCAATATTGCCATTCTTCTTTTAATTTATCTTCGGGTGTTAATTGTGATAACCAATAAGCAATATCTTTATAATTATTTTCATCAATCGCAACACGAATGCGTTTTTCAACTAACGTTGTATCATGATACTTGGAAATGTAATCATCACGCCATTTAATTTGCTCATTTGTCGCAGAATCACTGAAAAATCTGTTTGCTAAATTTTTTTGTAATGCAATGAGTTCGGTTTCGCTTAGATGTTGCTGCTGTACCAGTTTTGGCAATAGTATTTGCGCAAAATTCATATCCGCTTTAACTACTCGAGGAAAAGAAGCCAATACAATTTTTTTAGTAAAATTGCTGGTTTTGATATTTTTAGAGAAATCCTCTAATTTTTTCGGATTATCTAATAAAGCATATAAATTACTTTTGGTTGTTTTATAGTCATTATCTAATAAATTGATTAAATATCGTGCTAATTTTAAATTATTCGCTTCTATGGCAAGTTCAATTCGTAACAAAATGATATTGTTTGTTTGTTTTCCAGCATCTTTCCATGCATTAAGAAGAGGATCACAGGCAGAAGGTAATTCTTTTCCTGTTAGCCACAATGATTCTACTGTCTCTATAACAGATTGATTACCCTGTTGTAACAAAGCGTATTGATAACGGCAGTTAGATTGAATTGAGTTATCTTTAGGAAAGTCAACAATAGCAGTCCAATCTTGACGATTGGTCAATTCTGATAAGAAAGATTGACTTAATGATGCTGTTAACGGAAATTTACTATACTGAGTGACAAAATTGCTCACCATGTCTGGGGAAACCGTTTTAATATTTTTTTGAAAATATTGTACTGCAGCATAAGGATACAGTGGGTAATCTTTTAGCTCTTTTAAAAGAGCAGTTTGTTCATCAAGATTGAGTGATTGATATGAGTTAAGCCATTTTTTGTAATTAGCTCGTAAATCTTGCTGCGTATTAACCGCGATTGCACTTTTAGTAAAGAGTAATCCTATTATTAAAATACACTTTAATAGTGATTTCATTGCTCAACTCCTATATCAAATTAGTTTACTAGATTAGCATATTTCACCATTGTTCGTCGATGAAAGAACTTAAGGTTTAATTCCCACTAAAATAGTCAACTAAATACTTGACTAAAATTGAAGGATATATAAAATACCTTCCATATATAAAGGGGAATAAATAATGAAATTGACATCAAAAGGGAGATATGCAGTAACTGCAATGTTGGATATTGCATTACATTCTGGTTTAGGGCCCGTATCACTTGCAGATATCTCAGAACGTCAACAAATCTCACTTTCCTATCTTGAACAACTATTTGCCCGTTTACGTAAACATGGTTTGGTCTCTAGTGTTCGGGGGCCGGGTGGTGGCTATGTGCTTAGTCGAAGCATGGATCAAATTGCGATTAGTTCAATTGTTAAAGCCGTCGATGAAACGGTTCACGCAACAAAATGTTATGGTCATGATGGATGTCAAGGTGGCGTGAGATGTTTAACTCACACGTTGTGGAATGACCTAAGTGAACGTATCGATGAGTTTTTAACAAGTATCACTTTAAGCGAATTAGTCAATAATAAAGAAGTTAAAGAAGTGGCTAGTCGACAAAGCAATCTAATATCAATAAATTAAGCAATAAAATTTGTACACAGATTTTGTCATTGGGAGTATTTAATGAAACTACCTATTTATATGGATTATGCAGCTACAACGCCTGTCGATCCTAGAGTTGCTGAAAAAATGATGCAGTATCTAACCTTGGATGGTATTTTCGGTAACCCCGCCTCTCGTTCTCATAAATTTGGTTGGCAAGCTGAAGAAGCGGTTGATATTGCACGAAATCAAATAGCCGATCTTATTGGTGCCGATTCACGAGAAATCGTTTTTACTTCTGGCGCGACTGAAGCGGACAATTTAGCCATTAAAGGTGCAGCACACTTTAATCAAGCTAAAGGTAAACATATTATTACGTGTAAAACTGAACATAAAGCCGTGCTTGATACTTGTCGCCAACTAGAACGAGAAGGTTATGAAGTAACGTATTTAGCACCTGAATCTGATGGAATATTAGATTTAAACAAACTCGCAGCGGCAATGCGTAGTGATACGACAGTGGTATCAATCATGCACGTTAATAATGAAACAGGCGTCATACAAGATATCGAAAAAATTGGTGAAATGTGTCGTGAAAGAGGCATTGTTTTCCACGTGGATGCAACCCAAGCTGTTGGTAAATTACCGATTGATGTAACCAAATTGAAAGTAGACTTAATGTCTTTTTCAGGTCATAAAATTTATGGTCCAAAAGGTATCGGTGGGCTATATGTAAGACGTAAACCTCGTGTTCGTATCGAAGCCCAAATGCATGGTGGTGGTCATGAACGAGGTATGCGCTCTGGAACGCTACCTGTGCACCAAATTGTTGGTATGGGTGAAGCATATCGGATAGCAAAAGAAGAAATGGCTACTGAAATGCCACGTCTATTGGCACTCAAAAATCGGTTATGGAACGGTTTAAAAGATATAGAAGAAGTTTATCTAAATGGATCTTTAGAACACAGTGCACCAAATATTTTAAATGTCAGTTTTGCTTATATTGAAGGTGAATCGTTAATGATGGCATTAAAAGATTTGGCTGTATCTTCTGGCTCAGCCTGTACGTCAGCGAGTTTAGAACCTTCTTATGTATTGCGGGCACTAGGTCTTAATGATGAATTAGCACATAGCTCAATCCGTTTTTCACTAGGTCGATTTAGTACTGAAGAAGAAGTGGATTATGTTATTGAGTTAATCAAAAACTCTATTGATAAATTAAGAAACTTATCTCCGCTTTGGGAAATGTTTAAAGATGGTGTTGATTTATCAAAAATAAAATGGTCAGCCCATTAAAATTAGGAGTAAATTATGGCATACAGTGAAAAAGTAGTCGATCATTACGAAAACCCTCGCAATGTCGGATCGTTCGATCAAAACGATCCGAATGTTGGTAGTGGTATGGTTGGTGCACCAGCCTGTGGCGATGTCATGCGACTTCAAATTAAAGTGAATGATGATGGCATTATTGAAGATGCGAAATTTAAAACTTATGGCTGTGGTAGCGCAATTGCTTCAAGTTCGTTAGTTACCGAATGGATTAAAGGTAAATCTTTAGATGAAGCACAAGCAATAAAAAATACGGATATTGCTAAAGAACTCGCTTTACCGCCAGTTAAAATTCACTGTTCAATTTTAGCTGAAGATGCAATCAAAGCGGCAATTGATGACTATAAGACTAAAAAAGGGCAAAGTTAATGGCTATTACATTAACCACAAGTGCCGCTGATCGTGTTCAAGCTTTTTTAACTAATCGTGGAAAAGGCATCGGTCTAAGATTAGGCGTTAAAACATCTGGTTGTTCGGGTATGGCTTATGTTTTAGAGTTTGCTGATACGATTAATGACGATGACAGTGTATTTGAAGACAAAAATGTCAAAGTTATCGTGGATAAAAAAAGCTTAGTCTATATTGATGGCACTGAACTTGATTTTGTTAAAGAAGGATTGAATGAAGGTTTTAAATTCAATAATCCTAATGCGCATAATGAATGTGGTTGTGGCGAAAGCTTTAATGTTTAACTGAGGCATCAAGCGTGAATAATTATTTTGAGTTATTTCATCTACCTATTCAATTACCTGTCGATACGCAGCAGTTAACATTACAATATCAGCAATTACAAAGACAGTATCACCCTGATAATTTTGCAACGGCATCGGATAGTGAAAAAATGGCGATTATTCAAAAATCAGCCATGATTAATGATGCTTATCAAGTATTAAAAAATCCTATAAAAGCAGCTGAATATTTCCTATCTTTGCAAGGCTTTGATGTGGCAACCGAACAACATATTATTCATGATGCAGATTTTTTAATGGAGCAATTTGTTTTGCGTGAAAAACTAGATGATATGGAAAGTCAGTCAAACTTTGAACTATTAGATAGCTTTGGGTCTGAAATATCAGGGCGCAAAAAAGATATTTATAATCAATTGTTGAACAATTTATCGCAACAAGATTGGCAATCCGCCCTAAATCAAATCTACAAGATTCGTTATCTTACTCGATTAATAGAACAGATCGAAAAGTTACAAGAAAAGCAATATGCTTTATAATTTAAGACAAATAACACATCAAGTAGAGATAAGTTAAATGGCATTATTACAAATTAGTGAACCAGGTCAAACACCAGAACCACATCAACGTCGGATTGCGGTTGGCATTGATTTGGGTACGACCAACTCACTAGTTGCAACCGTTCGAAGCGGTAAATCTGAAGTTCTGCCAGATTTAGAAGGCGATTTTTTATTGCCTTCAGTTGTACATTATGGTGTTGATCATGATGATAATACTATTATCACAATTGGTAAAAATGCTAAAAACAGTGCTACTTCTGATCCAAAAAATACAGTAAGTTCAGTGAAGCGATTAATGGGAAGACGTCTTTCTGATATAGACACATCTCATTTCCCTTATCCATTATCCATGACAGAAAATGGTGTACCATTACTAAATTTACCGAATCAGCAAGTTAATCCTATTCAAGTCTCTGCTGAAATCTTGATTGCTCTTGCAGATCGGGCTAAAGCGAGTTTAAATGGTGAAATTGATGGTGTCGTCATCACCGTTCCCGCCTATTTTGATGATGCTCAACGACAGGCAACAAAAGATGCCGCTAAATTAGCTGGTTTACACGTTTTACGTTTGTTGAATGAACCTACTGCTGCAGCTATCGCTTATGGCCTTGATTCTGGAAAAGAAGGCATCATTGCTGTATATGATTTAGGTGGTGGAACTTTTGATATCTCTATTCTGCGTTTACATAAAGGCGTTTTTGAAGTTCTATCAACAGGGGGAGATTCTGCTCTTGGTGGTGATGACTTCGATCGTTTACTTGCGGAGTATATTAAAAACGAATTAGGGTTGATTGATCATCATGATGCACAGTTGAATCAGAGAATGATTCATCAAGCGGTTGACATTAAAATTGCACTCAGCCATCAAGATTCTGTCACGATAACATTTGATAATCAAGTCTTAACTATAACCCGACATCAATTTGAACAACTCATTGAACCGCTAGTTAAACGAACCTTAGCCGTTTGTCGGCGTGCATTAAAAGATGCTGATATTGATCTCGATGAAATTGTTGAAGTGGTCATGGTGGGGGGATCTACCCGAATTCCGTTTGTGCGTGAATCGGTCGGTAATTATTTCAAAACAAAACCTTTAACTTCTATCGATCCAGATAAAGTTGTCGCTATTGGGGCATCCATTCAAGCAGATATTTTAGTGGGTAATAAACCCGATTCCGATATGTTGTTGCTTGATGTAATTCCCTTATCTTTAGGCATCGAAACAATGGGGGAATTGGTTGAAAAAATTATTCCTCGTAATAGTACGATCCCTTGTGCAAGGGCGCAAGAATTTACAACGTTTAAAGATGGTCAGACCGCTATGATGATTCATGTTTTACAAGGTGAACGTGAAAATGTAGCAGATTGTCGATCGTTGGCGCAATTTATCTTACGTGGCATTCCGCCAATGCCTGCTGGTGGCGCACATATTCGTGTCACTTTCCAAGTGGATGCTGATGGATTGCTAAGCGTAACGGCAATGGAAAAATCAACAGGTGTTGAAGCCGCAATACAAGTTAAGCCATCTTATGGGCTAACTGATAAAGAAATTGCAACTATGATTCAAGATTCCATCAATTACGCTCAACAAGATAAGCAAACTAGAATGCTTGCTGAACAAAAAGTTGAAGCAGCAAGAGTCCTTGAAAGTTTACAAAATGCATTAGATAAAGATGCTGACTTATTGAATGAGCATCAGCTTAATCAAATTTTAAATGCTAAACATCGTTTACAAGCGGTAAGCGAATCCAATGATATATACGAAATAGAAAAGCAAATTAAAATTGTTGATAACGTGACGCAGGATTTTGCGGCTAAGCGTATGGATAGATCCATTCGTCAAGCTTTAACCGGTCATAAAGTTGATGATATTTAACTAACGAGATTATTATGCCAAAAATTACATTTTTACCAAATGCTGAACTTTGCCCTGAAGGGAAAACGGTTGAAGCGCAAGAAGGTGAATCTATTTTAGAAGTCGCTTTACGTAACGATATTGAAATTGAGCATGCTTGTGAAATGTCATGTGCTTGTTCAACTTGCCATTGTATTGTCCGTAAAGGTTTTGACTCACTTGAAGAGAGTGATGAACAAGAAGATGATATGTTAGATAAAGCGTGGGGCGTTGAACCGCATAGTCGACTAAGTTGTCAGGCTCGTGTTGCCGATGAAGATCTTGAAGTCGAAATTCCAAGATATAGCCTAAATCACGCCAAAGAAGATCATTAATTAGTCGCCTTTATGGCGACGTGATTTCCTCAAAAAGCCCGTTCCTCAACTTTTCGGTAACCATAAATGATCATATTTTTTCTATCTATATGATAATTAATACTTGATGTTGGTACACCAACGGGGTATAATTCCGCCACTTTGTTTATTGTCTTTATGTAAGCAAATGCGTATGAAGATATAATCCTTATTTAATAATATTGAATTATATCAACAATACTCCCGATCTGGGGGTTACGAAAAGAACGGATTACACTCTCCTGTCAATCGAAACAGGGTAAGAGGAGTAGTCTTTTGTTATAACTTTTAAATAGTGGAGCTCTGGTCTCATGTCGAACCAAAGAATCCGTATCCGGTTAAAAGCGTTTGATCATCGTTTGATTGATCAATCAACTGCTGAAATTGTAGAAACTGCGAAGCGCACTGGTGCGCAAGTTCGTGGTCCTATTCCATTACCGACACGCAAAGAGCGTTTCACCGTATTGATTTCTCCGCACGTTAATAAAGACGCGCGTGATCAATATGAGATTCGTACTCATAAACGTCTAGTTGATATTGTTGAGCCAACTGAAAAAACAGTTGATGCTTTAATGCGCCTAGATCTTGCTGCCGGTGTTGATGTGCAGATCAGTTTAGGTTAATCCTAAGCTGAATGATTGAGAGGTCTAAACAATGATTGGTTTAATCGGTCGTAAAGTAGGAATGACACGAATCTTCACCGAAGAAGGTGTTTCTATTCCTGTCACCGTAGTTGAAGTTCAAAGCAACCGCGTTACTCAAGTTAAAACTTTAGAGAACGATGGTTATCAAGCTATTCAGGTTACTACTGGCAGCAAAAAAGCAAGCCGTGTAAATAAACCTGAAGCAGGTCATTTTGCTAAGGCTGGCGTTGAAGCTGGTCGTGGTCTATGGGAATTCCGTTTTGAAGAAGGCGAATTTACTGTAGGGCAAAGTATTAACGTTGATATTTTCACAGACGTTAAAAAAGTTGATGTTACTGGAACATCTAAAGGTAAAGGTTTTGCTGGCGTAACTAAACGTTGGAACTTCCGTACTCAAGATGCAACTCATGGTAACTCTTTGGCACACCGTGGTCATGGCTCTATCGGTCAAAACCAAACTCCAGGTAAAGTGTTCAAAGGTCGTAAAATGGCAGGTCACCTAGGTAATGAACGTGTAACTGTTCAAAACTTAGATATTGTACGTGTTGATGCTGAACGCAACCTTTTATTAATTAAAGGTGCAGTTCCAGGCGCAATCAATAGTGACGTAATTGTTAAACCGGCAATCAAGGCTTAACGTCGAGGAGATAGAGATGGAATTAGTAGTAAAAGACGCGAAAGCGCTTTCTGTTTCCGAAACTACCTTCGGACGTGAGTTTAATGAAGCGTTAGTTCACCAAGTAGTTGTTGCTTATGCATCTGCTGCTCGTCAAGGCTCACGCGCACAAAAAACTCGTGCAGAAATCGCTGGTTCAGGCAAAAAACCATGGCGTCAAAAAGGCACAGGTCGTGCTCGTTCAGGTTCTATTAAGAGCCCAATCTGGCGTAGTGGTGGTGTAACATTTGCAGCAAAACCACAAGATCATAGCCAAAAAGTTAACCGTAAAATGTATCGTGGTGCATTAAAGAGCATTTTCTCTGAATTAGTGCGTCAAGAGCGTTTAGTTGTGGTTGAAACATTTACTGTTGAAGCACCTAAGACTAAATTATTAACTCAGAAATTAAATGATATGAATCTTAATGATGTCCTTATCATTACAACTGAAGTTGATGAGAATCTTTTCTTAGCAGCACGTAACTTGCATAAAGTTGATGTGCGTGATGTGGCAGGTATTGATCCAGTTAGTTTGATTGCATTTGACAAAGTGGTTATCACTGTTGATGCCGTTAAACAAGTAGAGGAGATGTTAGCATGATTCGTGAAGAGCGTCTGCTTAAAGTCCTGCGAGCACCACATGTTTCTGAAAAAGCATCTATTTCAATGGAAAAAACAAATACATTAGTATTGAAAGTTGCTAAAGATGCTACTAAGAGAGAGATTAAAGCCGCAGTTGAGCAACTATTTGAAGTTAAAGTAGATGACGTTAATACACTTGTTGTTAAAGGCAAAGTAAAACGTCGTGGTCAACAACTTGGTCGCCGTAGCGACTGGAAAAAAGCTTACGTAACTTTAGCAGAAGGTCAAAACTTAGACCTTGCTGGCGTCGCTGAGTAATTCGGAGGAGTAAGAACAATGGCAGTTGTTAAGTGTAAACCTACATCTCCGGGTCGTCGCCACGTTGTTAAAGTGGTTAACCCAGAGTTGCATAAAGGTAAGCCTTATGCACCGTTGCTTGATTCAAAAAGCAAAACTGGTGGTCGCAATAATAATGGTCGTATCACTACCCGTCATATCGGTGGTGGTCATAAACAACATTATCGTATTGTTGACTTTAAGCGTAACAAAGATGGTATTCCAGCAGTTGTTGAACGTTTGGAATATGATCCAAACCGTAGTGCAAATATTGCATTGGTTTTATATAAAGACGGTGAACGTCGTTATATTTTAGCGCCTAAAGGCTTAAAAGCAGGTGATCAGATCCAATCTGGTGTTGATGCATCGATTAAAACAGGTAACTGTTTACCAATGCGCAATATTCCAGTCGGTTCTACCGTGCATAACATTGAAATGAAACCAGGTAAAGGCGGACAACTTGCTCGCTCAGCTGGTAGCTATGTTCAAATCGTTGCGCGTGATGGTGCATATGTAACATTACGTCTACGTTCAGGTGAAATGCGTAAAGTATTATCTGATTGTCGTGCCACTATTGGTGAAGTCGGTAATTCAGAACATATGCTTCGCGTACTAGGTAAAGCGGGTGCAACGCGTTGGCGTGGTGTTCGTCCTACTGTTCGTGGTACAGCAATGAACCCGGTAGACCATCCACATGGTGGTGGTGAAGGTCGTAACTTTGGTAAACATCCTGTGTCTCCATGGGGTCAAAAAGCCAAAGGATTGAAAACGCGTAGCAACAAACGTACTGATAAGTATATTGTTCGCCGTCGCAATAAGAAATAATTAATATAGAGGATTAGCTATGCCACGTTCTCTCAAGAAGGGTCCTTTTATTGACCTACACTTGCTGAAGAAGGTAGAGAAAGCGGTGGAAAGCGGGGACAAGAAACCAATTCGTACTTGGTCCCGTCGTTCAACGATCTTTCCTAACATGATCGGTTTGACCATCGCTGTCCATAATGGTCGTCAGCACGTTCCAGTTTATGTTACCGACGAAATGGTTGGTCATAAATTGGGTGAATTCGCGCCGACTCGTACTTATCGCGGTCACGCTGCGGATAAGAAAGCTAAGAAGAAATAAGTAGGAGAAAGAGATGGAAACAATTGCAAAGTACCGCCACGCTCGTTCTTCTGCACAAAAAGTTCGCTTAGTTGCAGATCTTGTTCGCGGTAAAAAAGTGTCTCAGGCACTTGATATTTTAACGTACACCAATAAAAAAGCGGCTGTACTTGTTAAAAAAGTATTAGAGTCTGCTATTGCTAATGCAGAGCATAACGATGGTGCTGATATTGATGATCTAAAAGTTGCGAAAATTTTCGTAGACGAAGGCCCAACCATGAAGCGTATTATGCCTCGTGCGAAAGGTCGTGCAGATCGAATTTTGAAGCGTACGAGTCACATCACCGTGATCGTCTCAGATCGCTAGGCTGGAGAATAGCAATGGGTCAAAAAGTAAATCCAAATGGTATCCGATTAGGCATTGTCAAGCCTTGGACATCTACATGGTATTCGGGTACAAAGACATTCGCTGATAATTTAGAAAGTGATTTTAGAGTGCGTGAATTCTTAAATAAAGAATTAGCACAAGCGTCAATCTCTAAAATTGTAATCGACCGTTCAGCAGAAACTAACGTTCGCATTACTATTCACACTGCTCGTCCAGGTATCGTGATTGGTAAAAAAGGTGAGGACGTTGAAAAATTACGTAATGCCGTAGCTTCTATTGTCAATAAGTATAAAGACAAAAGAGAAAAACGTGATGTTGCAGTACAAATTAATATTGCTGAAGTTCGTAAACCTGAACTTGATGCAAAATTAGTTGCTGACAGCATTACTTCTCAGTTAGAACGCCGTGTTATGTTCCGTCGTGCAATGAAACGTGCGGTACAAAACGCAATGAAAGCGGGTGCTAAAGGTATCAAAGTTGAAGTAAGTGGTCGTTTAGGCGGCGCTGAAATTGCTCGCTCAGAGTGGTATCGTGAAGGTCGTGTACCTCTACATACACTACGAGCTGACATCGACTACGGAGTGTCTGAAGCATTAACTACCTATGGTATTATTGGTGTTAAAGTGTGGATCTTCAAAGGTGAGATCCTTGGTGGTATGGCTGCCGTTGAACAAGCAGAAAAACAACCTGCTGCTCAACCGAAAAAGCAGCGCAAAGGCCGAAAACAATAAGGAGCGTCGCTGATGTTACAACCAAAGCGTACAAAATTCCGTAAAGTGCACAAGGGCCACAATCGTGGTCTAGCTGTGAGTACTGACGTAAGTTTCGGTACATTCGGTCTTAAGGCTGTGGGTCGTGGTCGTTTGACTGCGCGCCAGATCGAAGCAGCACGTCGTGCAATGACTCGTGCAGTTAAGCGTCAAGGTAAAATCTGGATTCGAGTTTTCCCTGATAAACCAATTACTGAAAAACCACTTGAAGTGCGTATGGGTAAAGGTAAGGGTAACGTTGAATACTGGGTTGCTCAGATTCAACCAGGTAAAGTCCTTTATGAAATGGACGGAGTACCGGAAGAAGTTGCTCGTGAAGCATTTGCGTTGGCAGCTGCAAAACTGCCAATTAAAACCACCTTTGTGATTAAGACGGTGATGTAAATGAAAGCAAAAGAGCTACGCGAAAAAAGCGTTGAAGAGTTAAATACTGAACTTCTTAATTTATTACGTGAGCAATTTAACTTACGTATGCAATTAGCTGGAGGTCAGTTGACACAGACTCATATGTTAAAACAAGTGCGTCGTAATATTGCACGAGTTAAAACGTTATTAACTGAAAAGGCGGGTGCGTAATATGACTACTGAAGTAAAAATTCGTACTCAGCAAGGTCGTGTTATTAGCGACAAAATGGATAAATCTATTACTGTAGCTATTGAACGTAAAGTGAAGCATCCGTTATATGGTAAGTTCATTAAACGTACGACTAAATTGCATGTACATGATGAAAACAACGAGTGTGGTATTGGTGATACTGTAGAAATTAAAGAGTGTCGTCCATTATCAAAAACCAAATCTTGGACTCTTGTTCGAATCGTAGAAAAAGCAGTTAGTTAATCTAATCGATTAAAAACTGTACATAATATAATAAACGGCTAAATGCAGCCGTTTATTTTATGCTATCCATTTTATTTGAGTGGTGTTATACTATGCGCCCTCACATATGTGGGTTTTTGGTTGTCTATTCTTATCCATGGTAGTTGAGGTGGATGAAGGTAGATTAGACAATAATTTATTTATACGGAGCATTAAAATGATCCAAGAACAGACTAGGCTAGATGTTGCCGATAACTCTGGCGCACGTAGTGTAATGTGTATCAAGGTTCTCGGTGGATCGCACCGTCGTTATGCAGCGGTTGGTGATATCATCAAGGTTACCATTAAAGAAGCAATTCCACGTGGTAAAGTAAAAAAAGGTGATGTACTTAAAGCTGTTGTCGTGCGCACTAGAAAAGGTGTTCGTCGTCCTGATGGATCTGTCATTCGTTTCGATCGCAATGCTTGTGTTATTTTAAACAATAACAGTGAGCAACCGATTGGTACGCGTATTTTTGGACCGGTCACTCGTGAACTTCGTTCTGAGAAGTTTATGAAGATCATTTCATTAGCACCAGAAGTACTGTAAGGAGCGGGTAATGGCAGCGAAAATCCGTCGAGAAGATGAAGTTATCGTGTTAACCGGTAAAGATAAAGGTAAACGCGGTAAAGTAAAAAGTGTTTTGTCTACAGGCAAAGTGATTGTTGAAGGTATTAATTTGGTGAAAAAACATCAAAAACCAGTACCTGCATTAAATCAAGAAGGTGGAATTGTTGAAAAAGAAGCAGCTATTAATGTTTCTAATGTAGCAATTTTTAACCCAGCTACAGGCAAAGCAGATCGCGTAGGCTTTAGAATTGAAAATGGTAAAAAAGTCCGTTTTTATAAGTCTACTAATGAATTAATTAATTAAGTAATTTGGAGTGTACGATGGCGAAACTGCATGATTACTACAAAGCACAGGTAGTAAATAAACTGCAAGAACAGTTTGGCTACAAATCTGTCATGCAAGTCCCTCGGATCGAAAAGATCACCTTGAATATGGGTGTGGGTGAAGCAATTACTGATAAGAAATTATTAGATAATGCGGTTGCAGATTTAGCAGCAATCAGTGGTCAAAAACCACTTGTCACAAAAGCACGCAAGTCAGTTGCTGGTTTTAAAATCCGTCAAGGGTATCCTATTGGTTGTAAAGTCACTTTACGTGGCGAACGTATGTGGGAATTTTTTGAACGTCTAGTTTATATTGCGCTTCCTCGTACTCGAGATTTTCGCGGTTTAAGCGCAAAATCTTTCGATGGTCGTGGTAACTATAGCATGGGTGTTCGTGAACAAATCGTTTTCCCTGAAATCGATTATGATAAAGTTGATCGTGTTCGTGGTTTAGATATTACTATCACAACAAGTGCACAATCAGATGAAGAAGGCCGAGCTTTATTATCTGCCTTTAACTTCCCATTTCGTAAGTAAGGTAGGGCATAATGGCTAAACAATCAATGATTGAACGCGATAAGAAACGCGTAAAGCTAGCAGAAAAATATTTTGCAAAGCGTCAAGAATTAAAAGCGATTATCTCTGATCTTAATGCATCAGATGAAGATCGTTGGAATGCAGTGCTTAAATTGCAAACGCTTCCTCGTGATTCTAGTCCATCACGTCAACGTCGTCGTTGTCGTCAAACAGGTCGTCCACATGGCGTCCTTCGTAAGTTTGGTTTAAGCCGTATTAAGGTTCGTGAATCAGCCATGCGTGGTGAGATTCCTGGTCTTAAAAAGGCAAGTTGGTAATCAGGGGAGTGTTATAGATGAGCATGCAAGATCCTATAGCAGATATGTTGACCCGTATTCGTAACGGTCAAGCTGCGAATAAAGTTGCAGTCACCATGCCTTCCTCTAAGCTAAAAGTGGCAATTGCCAATGTGCTAAAAGAAGAAGGTTACATCGGAGACTATAAAGTTGTTGGTGACACTAAGCCAGAATTGGAAATTTCATTAAAATATTTCCAAGGTAAGGCTGTAGTAGAAAGTATTAAACGTGTTAGCCGTCCAGGTTTACGTATTTATAAACGTAAAGACGAATTGCCAAAAGTTATGGCTGGATTAGGTATCGCAGTTGTTTCTACTTCTAAAGGTGTTATGACTGATCGAGCAGCACGCCAAGCAGGTCTTGGTGGTGAAATTATCTGCTACGTAGCGTAAGGGAGAAAAAAATGTCTCGTGTTGCAAAAGCACCTGTCGTTGTTCCTGCTGGCGTAGAGGTAAAACTCAATGGTCAGGTAATTACGATTAAAGGTAAAAATGGCGAGTTAACTCGTACAATTAATAATGCTGTTGTTATTAATCAAGAAGAAGGTCAAATTAAATTTGCTCCTCGTGACGGCTTTGCGAATGCTTGGGCTCAAGCTGGTACTGCACGTGCGTTGATTAATGCAATGGTTATTGGTGTTACTGAAGGTTTTACTAAAAAACTTCAGCTAGTTGGTGTCGGTTATCGTGCACAAGTTAAAGGTAATGCTATTGGTCTATCTCTTGGATATTCACATCCAATTGAGCATCAATTACCTGCTGGTGTGACCGCAGAATGTCCATCACAAACTGAAATCATACTGAAAAGTGCTGATAAACAGTTAATTGGACAAGTGGCAGCAGATATCCGTGCTTATCGTCGTCCTGAGCCTTATAAAGGTAAAGGTGTTCGTTACGCAGATGAAGTTGTGCGTACTAAAGAAGCTAAGAAAAAGTAAGGTAACACTATGGATAAGAAATCAGCTCGTATCCGTCGTGCAACTAAAGCGCGTCGCAAGATGCATGAACTACTTGCAACTCGCTTAGTGGTTCACCGTACTCCGCGTCATATTTATGCGCAGATTATCGCACCAAACGGATCAGAAGTACTGGCAGCTGCTTCTACATTAGAAAAAGCTATCAGTGAAAGTTTAAAATACACCGGAAACAAAGATGCAGCAGCTGCAGTTGGTAAAGCAATCGCAGAGCGCGCATTAGCGAAAGATATCAAAGAAGTTTCTTTTGATCGTTCGGGTTTCCAATATCATGGTCGAGTTCAGGCGCTAGCAGATGCTGCTCGCGAAGCTGGCCTACAGTTCTAAGGTAGGAGTTAAAGATGTCAAACATCGAAAAACAAGCTGGTGAACTGCAGGAAAAACTAATCGCAGTTAACCGAGTTTCTAAAACCGTAAAAGGTGGTCGTATTTTTAGTTTTTCTGCACTAACAGTTGTTGGTGACGGTAATGGCCGCGTAGGTTTTGGATATGGTAAAGCACGTGAAGTGCCAGCAGCAATCCAAAAAGCAATGGAAAAAGCACGTCGTAATATGATTAATGTTGCTTTAAATAACGATACTTTACAGCATCCTGTTAAAGGCGCTCATACAGGTTCTCGTGTTTATATGCAACCAGCATCAGAAGGTACTGGTATTATCGCCGGTGGTGCAATGCGTGCTGTATTAGAAGTTGCTGGTGTTCGTAACGTTCTAGCTAAAGCATATGGTTCAACAAACCCAATTAATGTGGTTCGTGCAACGATTGATGGCTTAGAAAATATGAAATCACCAGAAATGGTTGCTGCTAAGCGTGGTAAAACCGTCGAAGAAATTTTGGGGTAATTAACCATGGCAAAGACAATTAAAATTACACAAACTCGTAGTTCTATTGGACGCATACCGAAGCATAAAGCAACGTTAGTCGGACTTGGATTACGTCATATTGGTCATACTGTTGAGCGCGAGGATACTCCTGCTATTCGTGGTATGGTAAACCAAGTTTATTACATGGTCAAAGTTGAGGAGTAATAGTAATGCGTTTAAATACTTTATCTCCTGCTGAAGGTTCAAAGCATGCACCAAAACGTCTAGGTCGAGGTATCGGTTCTGGATTAGGTAAAACAGGTACCCGTGGTATCAAAGGTCAAAAATCACGTTCAGGTGGCGGCGTTCGTCGTGGCTTTGAAGGTGGTCAAATGCCTTTATATCGTCGATTACCAAAATTTGGTTTTACTTCTCGTAAAGCTCTAGTTACAGCACAAGTTCGCCTTTCAGATTTAATGAAAGTTGAAGGTGATGTTGTTGACCTAAATAGCTTAAAAGTTGCAAATGTGATTAATTCACAAATCGAATACGCAAAAATCATGTTATCTGGTGAAGTTACAAAACCAGTAACAGTTCGTGGTATTCGTGTAACGAAAGGTGCTAAAGCTGCAATTGAAGCTGCTGGCGGAAAAATTGAGGAATAATTAGAAAGATGGCAAAGCAACCAGGATTAGATTTTCAAAGTGCCCGTGGTGGTGGGGGTGAACTTAAGAAGCGTTTACTATTTGTGCTTTTAGCACTGATTGTTTTTCGTTTAGGTTCTTATATTCCAGTTCCTGGCATTGATACTAAAGCGTTATCGGACATACTTTCACAAGCATCATCTAATGGTATTGTGGATATGTTCAATATGTTCTCTGGTGGTGCTTTAAGCCGTGCTTCAATTTTTGCATTAGGGATAATGCCTTATATTTCTGCATCGATTATTGTGCAGTTATTAACGGCCATTAACCCTAAATTGGCAGAATTGAAGAAAGAAGGTGAATCAGGTCGTAAGAAAATTAGCCAGTACACTCGTTATGGCACATTGGCTTTAGCTATTGTACAAGCAGTTGGTATTGCGACTGGTTTACCAAATATTCCTGGTTATGAGCGTGTTGTGACTAATCCAGGATTTTCTTTCTATTTTATTGCATCGGTTAGTTTAGTTACTGGCACTATGTTTCTTATGTGGCTTGGTGAGCAGATCACGGAACGTGGAGTAGGTAATGGTATTTCAATCATTATTTTCTCTGGAATTGTGGCGGGTCTTCCTCATGCAATATATGAAACAATTGAACAAGCTCGTTCTGGTGAATTGAATCCGATTCTATTATTAGTTGTCGCAGCTTTAGTGATAGGTGTGACTTATTTTGTTGTTTTTGTTGAGCGTGGTCAACGTCGAATCGTAGTTAACTATGCCCAACGTCAACAAGGGCGTCGCGTTTATGCAGCGCAAACATCACATTTACCATTAAAAATTAATATGGCTGGCGTTATTCCAGCGATATTTGCCTCAACAATTATTATGTTACCATCTATGATGGCATCTTGGTTTCAAGGAAATGGTGAAGGCTGGAGATATGTATTTGTACTTATTGGTCAATATTTCTCTCATGACCAACCGTTATACATAATCTTTTTTGCGGCAGCGATAATCTTCTTTTGTTTCTTCTATACAGCGTTGGTTTTCAACCCTAGAGAGACAGCAGATCAGCTTAAAAAATCTGGTGCATTTATTCCAGGTATCCGCCCAGGTGAGCAAACATCTAAATATATTGACAAAGTAATGACACGTTTAACATTAATAGGCGCAATCTACATTACTTTTGTATGTTTGGTACCAATGTTTATGACAAGTGCAATGAAGGTTCCAGTTCAATTTGGTGGAACATCTTTATTAATTGTGGTTGTTGTAATCATGGATTTTATGGCACAAGTACAGACTTTAATGATGCCAAATCGTTATGAGTCAGTGTTAAAGAAAGCGAACCTTAAAGGCTACGGCCGATAAGCTAGCCAGAAGTTACGGAGAAAAAAATGAAAGTTCGTGCTTCAGTCAAGAAATTATGCAGAAATTGTAAAATCATTAAACGCAATGGCATCGTTCGTGTTATTTGTGTTGAAGGTAAACATAAGCAACGTCAAGGTTAATTTATTTAGCCTAAAAGTTGAACTTTTGCATATTTTACTTGCCAAAGTATAGTAAAGCTGGCTAGAATAGCCAGCCTAAATTTTATTTGCAGACTTACTGTTTGAGTATCCTGAAAACGGGCTTTTCAGTATGGTGAGTTTGTTAAACATTAACAATAAAGGAGTGCATAGTGGCCCGTATAGCAGGCATTAACATTCCTGATCAGCAACATGCTGTAATTGCGTTACAAGCAATTTATGGTATCGGTAATACTCGCGCTAAGACAATTTGTGCTGAAGCAGGTATTCCTGAACATGTTAAGATCAGAGAACTATCTGAAGATCAGATTGAGAAGTTACGTGAACAAGTCGCTAAATTTACTGTTGAAGGTGATTTACGTCGTGAAGTAACTATGAGTATCAAGCGTTTATTAGACCTTGGTTGTTATCGTGGCATCCGTCATCGTCGTGGACTTCCAGTTCGTGGTCAACGCACTAAGACTAACGCTCGTACCCGCAAGGGACCGCGTAAGCCAATCAAGAAATAATTGAGGTGATAATAAATGGCAAAGACACCTGTTCGTACACGTAAACGTGTAAAAAAACAAGTTTCTGATGGTGTAGCTCATATTCATGCATCATTTAACAATACAATCGTAACTATTACCGATCGTCAAGGTAATGCGTTGGGTTGGGCAACCGCTGGTGGTTCTGGTTTCCGTGGCTCTCGTAAGTCCACACCGTTTGCTGCTCAAGTAGCTGCTGAACGTTGTGCAGAAGCCGTAAAAGATTACGGAATTAAGAATCTGGAAGTTATGGTAAAAGGACCTGGTCCTGGTCGTGAGTCAACAATTCGTGCATTAAATGCAGCGGGTTATCGCATCACTAATATTACTGATGTTACTCCGATTCCTCATAACGGTTGTCGTCCACCAAAGAAACGTCGTGTTTAATGTTTATTAAACATTGAATGTTTAGGATTATTGGAGAAATAAAATGGCAAGATATTTGGGACCAAAGCTCAAATTAAGTCGTCGTGAAGGTACTGATTTATTCCTTAAATCTGGTGTTCGAGCGGTTGACAGTAAATGTAAGTTAGAACAAGCTCCTGGACAACATGGTGCGCGTAAACCGCGTTTATCAGATTATGGTGTTCAGTTACGCGAAAAACAAAAAGTTAGACGTATTTATGGAATTTTAGAACGTCAATTCCGTAATTACTACAAAAATGCAGCACGTATTAAAGGTAATACAGGTGAAAACCTATTAGGTCTTTTAGAACGTCGCTTAGATAACGTTGTTTATCGTATGGGATTTGGTGCAACTCGCGCTGAAGCTCGTCAATTAGTTAGTCATAAAGCTGTTCTTGTTAATGGTCATGTTGTGAACATTGCATCTTATCAAGTTTCGCCTGAAGATGTGATCAGCGTTCGCGAAAAATCAAAAAAACAAGCACGTATTAAAGCTGCTTTAGAGTTAGCTGAGCAACGTGAAAAACCTACATGGTTAGAAGTTGATGCTAGCAAAATGGAAGGTGTATTTAAACGCTTACCAGAACGTTCAGATTTATCTGCTGACATCAACGAACATTTGATCGTCGAACTTTACTCTAAGTAAAGTTTAGCACTTAAGAGAGGACATAATGCAGGGTTCTGTAACAGAGTTTTTAAAACCTCACCTAGTTGATGTTGTTCAATACACTCAAACTCATGCGAAAGTGACTTTAGAGCCACTTGAGCGTGGTTTTGGTCATACTTTAGGTAATGCACTACGCCGCATTTTATTATCATCAATGCCTGGATATGCAGTAACCGAAGTTGAAATTGACGGTGTTCTGCATGAGTACAGTACTAAAGAAGGCGTTCAAGAAGATGTACTTGATATTTTGCTTAATTTGAAAAAATTAGCAGTACGTGTACATACCAAAGATGATGTTATGCTGACTTTAAACAAATCAGGCATTGGTGCGGTAACTGCATCTGATATCACTCATGATGGTGATGTTGAAATTGTTAATCCTGATTTAGTGATTTGTCATCTTACTGATGCAAATGCTTCAATTAGTATGCGTATTCGTGTACAACGAGGACGTGGTTATGTCCCTGCTTCTGCTCGCGTTAAGTCAGAAGATGAAGAGCGACCAATTGGTCGTTTATTAGTTGATGCATGTTATAGTCCTGTCGAGCGTATCGCTTATTCTGTCGATGCAGCTCGTGTGGAACAACGCACCGATTTAGATAAACTGGTTATTGATATGGAAACTAATGGTACTATCGATCCAGAAGAAGCTATTCGTCGTGCGTCAACTATTTTGGCTGAACAACTTGAAGCTTTCGTTGATTTACGTGATGTACGTCAACCTGAAGTTAAAGAAGATAAACCGGAATTTGATCCGATTCTTCTACGTCCAGTAGATGATCTCGAATTAACTGTTCGGTCTGCTAATTGCTTAAAAGCAGAAGCAGTTCATTATATTGGTGATTTAGTACAACGTACAGAAGTTGAGCTACTTAAAACCCCTAATCTTGGTAAGAAATCACTTACTGAAATTAAGGATGTGCTCGCATCTCGTGGTTTGTCTTTAGGCATGCGTCTTGAGAACTGGCCACCAGCAAGTATTGTTGAAGACTAAAATAAAATTTATATAAGAAGGATAAAGTTATGCGCCATCGTAAAAGTGGTCGTCAACTGAACCGAAATAGCAGCCATCGTCAAGCAATGTTTCGTAACATGACTAGTTCACTTGTTGAACATGAAATCATCAAAACTACATTGCCTAAAGCAAAAGAGTTGCGTCGTGTTGTTGAACCGTTAATTACGCTAGCCAAAAGCGATAGCGTAGCTAATCGCCGTTTGGCTTTTGCTCGTATCCGTGATAAAGATACAGTGAAAAAATTATTTTCAGATCTAGGTCCACGTTTTGCTACCCGTCCAGGTGGTTATGTACGTATTTTGAAATGTGGTTTCCGTGACGGAGATAATGCTCCAATGGCTTATATTGAATTAGTTGATCGCCCTGCAGTAGAAGCAGAAGCAACAGCTGAATAAGATTTTAAATCATTGTATACAAAAGCCGGCTATACGCCGGTTTTTTATTGATGATATCTATCACAGATCCTTTAACTTTGGTTTCCTTATCCTTAAGTTCATCGTATCTAAATCTACTATATTTCTATTCTTTTAATTGATTAAAAATTAAGCTTATGTTGTTTTTAATAAACATATGGCATGAAAATCTATTGAGAGGGATTAGTTTAATTGAAATTTCAATGTTAATTTATTTTTAAGTAGATTTAGATATCGATGTTTTTATAACTCTTCTGGATATTTCTAATGTTAATTTAAGAGCATCTAATAAATAAGTATTAATAGTTTTTTAAAAATAGGCTACATTATTATTTCATCATTGAGATATCTGACTATAAACATAATTAATAGTGTGGTGGTGGGGTTTCCTCAGATAAATTAGCAATATTCGATGTTTGAGTGGCTTGTAGTTTTTGTGATAATAACATTAATTGCTCTTTTAGTTTACTAACATCGGCTTGAAGGTTAGTTACTGCTTGGTTTAATTCTTCAATGGTGATTTCTTGAAACGCAACTTTGGTTTCTAATAATTCAATTTGTTGTCTCATATTATTTTCACAATTAGACTTTTTAAATATTGACCTCTATTGTAAGTAAAAATAACAATTAAATCCATCCACGTTCAGCAAATGAGACATATTCACCTTTACCAATTACAATATGATCAATAATACGGATATCGATTAATTCACAAACTTGATCCAACTTGCGCGTTAAATTCCGATCTGCTTGGCTTGGTTCTGCTAAACCAGAAGGGTGATTGTGGGCTAAAATTAAAGAGGCAGCATTATATTGTAATGCTTTTCTGGCTACTTCTCTGGGATGAACTTCTACACAGTTATAAGTACCAATAAACATTTCTTCAGATGTAATGACGTGATTTTGATTGTCCAGAAAAATAACCATGAAGATTTCACGATCTTTGTTAGCTAAGCGACTAGCTAAATAATGGTGAGTTAACGAAGGTGAAGTGAGATAATTTTCATTTGTCATTTTTACTTTCAAATATCGGTGCGATAATTCAACGACAGCTTTGAGCTGAGTATATTTAACGGTACCTAATCCATGTTTTTTACAAAACTGCTCATGAGTAGCGTTCATTAAATGATAAAATGAGCCAAATTCATTTAATAAATTTTGAGCTAGTTCTAAAACAGGTAATTTTCGTGTACCTGTCCGTAAAAATAGCGCAAGCAGTTCTGCATCACTTAGCATTTCAACACCAAATTGTAAAAGTTTTTCTCTCGGCATCAGTTTTGAACATAGAGGATGCATAGTATTTGTATTCCACTCATAAAAAAACTAATTATTCTTAGAAAATTGGCTTAAAAGAATTGAAAATTGAGAAAACTGTGAACTGTTTCTCAAAAAAATGAATAATATTTCACATGATGACAAAAAAAGCGCTATCAAGCGCTTTTTTGTAAATTAATATGATGACTTAATGGCAACCGCAGCTACCATGACCGCCACCACAACAACCACTATCTTCTTCATCTTCATGATCGTGTCCGCCACAGCCACAACCACCATGCCCATGTTCGTGACCATGTTCACCATGGATATGTCCATGCGCAATTTCTTCTTCTGTTGCTTCACGAATAGCTAATACTTCAACATTAAATTTTAAATCTTGTCCTGCTAACATGTGATTTCCGTCAATTGTCACAGTATCCCCATCAATTGCGGTAATTTCAACAGGTAAAGCGCCATGGTCGGTATCTGCAAAAAAGCGCATGCCAACTTCAAGTTCATCAACCCCGACAAATACATCACGTGGCACATTTTGCACCAGTGCATCATTAAAATCACCGTAAGCATTGATAAGTTCAACATCAAATTTATCACCAACTTGATGGCCTTCTAGTGCATTTTCAAGCTCTTGTAATAAATTACCAGCGCCTTGTAAATATTCTAGAGGTGCAACAGTTGTTGCTTCGTCAACCAAAACCCCGTCTTTAGTGCGAACTTGGTATGCCAAACTGACTACTGTATTTTTTGCTATTTTCATTTTTTCTCCAACAAACTTGTATTGAGCAAACATCTTAAGATTTTAACGGAAAATGAAGGATAAGTATTCATAATTTTTATTTTTGACTAAAACTGACCAATGAAATGATAAAAGATCATGAAATGAATAATGATTAACATCGTGTTAGTGTTAACACGATAAAAACAGTCGATAAAGAATTCTTACAAGAAAAGTGTGGAACTTACGATATATCTGAATAGATTCAAAAATCAAAGGATGAAATCAAATGAATGTATGGACTTCCCTTTTTAATCCTAAAAAATTAGAAAATAGACGAATAAAAAAGGCATCAATATTGATGCCTTTTTTTTATTTTTAAATGATACCTATTATTTAAGTTCTAACTCGTTCATTGCAGCAATGCTAAATCCACCGTCAACATGCACAACTTCACCCGTAATACCCGATGCTAAGTTTGAACATAAAAATGCCGCAGAATTACCCACGTCTTCAATTGTAACTGTACGACGAATTGGCGTAACCGATTCACAATGTGATAGCATTTTTTTGAAATCTTTAATGCCTGATGCAGCAAGAGTACGAATTGGACCAGCAGAGATAGCATTCACACGAATTCCTTCTGGCCCCATAGCATTTGCCATATAACGCACGTTTGCTTCTAGAGACGCTTTAGCAAGACCCATTACATTATAGTTAGGGATCGCTCTTTCAGCACCAAGATAAGAAAGGGTCACTAACGCTGAATTTGGATTCAACATCGAACGACATGCTTTAGCCATTGCAACAAAGCTATAAGAACTAATGTCGTGAGCGATAGCAAAACCTTCACGAGTGACGGCATTAACATAGTCACCGTCTAATTGATCGCCAGGCGCAAAAGCAATAGCATGGACAAAACCGTCAAATTTATCCCATGTTTTTGCCAGTTCTGTAAATAGATTAGTAATACTATCATCGTGAGCAACATCACAAGGCAACACGATTTTAGAACCAAAGTCAGCCGCAAATTCTTCAACGCGTGCTTTTAATTTATCACTTTGATAAGTGAATGCTAATTCTGCACCCTCACGATGCATTGCTTGTGCAATACCATAAGCAATAGAACGATTACTTGCAACACCGGTAACGAGTATGCGTTTACCTGTTAAAAATCCCATAAAGTTTTCCTCTATTATTTTACTATACAGTCTAGGATGGTGAAGATTATATGTTGATAAAGTCAACTTCGCTACTATAAATTTACTTTTAATGATTTTGTTTTGGTTGCTGAGTTACCAACAAAACGTTGTTTATCTCATCAATAATTGACTATAATAGTCAACTATTAATTTAGTTAACTCGTGATAAAATTTTGAAAAACCTAATTTGTTATAAAACATTACCTGTTTGGAATGCTAAATCATTACCTCAATCATTTTGTGAAAAACATAATACGCAAGTTGACACTTGGGCTAAGCTCAATATCCTAGTGGGCAGTATCGATTTTGAGATATTAACTGAACAAGGGGAAATCATATCGCAACATCATTATGATGTTTCTCACCAGCCTCCCTTTATTTTGCCTCAGCAATGGCATCGTATCGCTCAGGTATCTGAAAATTTACAATGCCAACTATCATTTTACTGTTTACCAGAAGACTATACTTTTAAAAAGTATCAAATGACCAAAACACATTCTGAAGTGCTAGCGGCAAGCAAAATTATCCCGTTAGGAAAGGTATTGGATTTAGGCTGTGGTTCGGGACGCAATTCGCTCTATTTACAGCTACTTGGTTTTGATGTGAATGCAGTTGATAAATCCGAATTAAGTATTGGTAATTTAAATCAAATCATCAAAGATGAAAACCTAAAGCACATTAATGCAAAGGTATATGATATCAATCAAGCAAATTTAGAAGGTGAGTATGATTTTGTTCTTTCAACGGTTGTCATGATGTTTTTACAACCTGAAAAAATCCCTGAAATTATTGATAATATGCAAAAATTGACTAAATCGGGTGGTTATAATCTTATTGTAAGCGCTATGTCTACTTCTGATTATCCTTGTTCTGTGGGATTTTCATTTACGTTTAAAGAAAATGAATTGCGGGAATATTATCAGGATTGGGAAATACAGAAATATAACGAAAATGTTGGAGAATTACATAAAACCGATAGTCAGGGTAATCGAATTAAATTGAGATTTGCGACTTTGCTGGCTAAAAAAAGGTAATCATTACAGGATGACTCATCCTGTAATTTTTTACATTGATTAATTAGTTGGTACTTAGTTTTTCGCCAACAACAAACCAAGCTTTGCGAGAGTTTAATAAATCTTGAGCTGACATCGGTTTTTTTCCGGCAGGTTGTAACAGTGTCATATTTAATGCACCATCGCTTGTTGCAATGCATATCCCTTTTTTGTCTGCTTGTAAAATAGTACCGACTGGTTGATTGTGGTGAGTGGATACCACTTCTGCTTGCCATACTTTCACTGGTTCACCATTAACTTCAAAATAACTAACAGGCCAAGGATTAAAGGCGCGAACACAACGTTCAAGTTGCTGTGCCGATAAATTCCAATCAAGTTTAGCTTCTTGTTTAGATAATTTTTCAGCGTAAGTGACCTGTAATGGATCCTGTTTTTCAGGTTGGATTTTCCCTTCAGCAATGAGTGTTAAAGTATCAAGTAGTCCTTTTGGACCTAATTGCGCCAGTTTGTTATATAACGTTGCACTTGTATCAGAAGGTTCAATTGGACAGGTGAGTTTATATAACATATCACCCGTATCAAGCCCAGCATCCATTTGCATAATTGTGATACCGGTTAAAGTATCTCCAGCCCAACAAGCGCGTTGAATAGGAGCTGCGCCACGCCATCTTGGTAGTAATGAACCATGTACATTTAAACAACCTAGTTTAGGCATATCAAGCACAGCTTGCGGTAAAATAAGACCATATGCCACCACAATCATAATGTCGGCATTTAGCTCCGCAATGATTTTTTGATTTTCTTCCGTTTTGAGTGTTGCCGGTTGATAAACAGGAAGATGATTTTCAATTGCTAATTGTTTAACCGGACTTGCGGTTAACTTATTACCACGTCCGGCAGGGCGATCGGGCTGAGTAAAAACCGCAATGACATTATGTTTAGCATCAATTAATGCTTTTAAATGGGTTGCTGCAAAGTCAGGAGTACCAGCAAAAATAATATTTAATGGCTTGGCTGTTTGTGGCATATGTCTATAATCCATCATCAAAAAACTCGGATAATTATAACTTAATTTTCATTAAGAATCTTTAATCAAAAAGAATCGATATGTTGGTTTTATCAAACTGATGATGAATTAATAATTAAAAAGGAAAAAATATAGGTACTAATGCAATATTCACCGCCATAACGAGAAACGTTAAAGGTACACCGACTTTTACAAAGTCACTAAAGCTGTAACCACCTGGCGCAACGACCATGGTTTTTACCGGCGAAGAGACCGGCGTGATAAAAGAAGCGGAGGTCGCAATAGCCACAGTCATTGCAAACGGATAAGGTGAATAACCAAATTTTATTGCCAGATCAATTGCAATAGGGGCAATGAGTATTGCTGTAGCCGTATTAGAAATAAAGAGACCAACAGTTGAACATAATAAGAAAATGAAGGTTAGCACCATATACGGACTGAAAGAACGTAAATGAATTTCTAACCATGCCGATATGAGCGAAATGCCGCCGGTTTTATTCAGTGCTAAAGCAAACGGCATCATACCGATGATCAAAATGAGTGTTGGCCAGTGTATCGATTTATAAGCACTATTCATGTCGATGCAGCGTGTTGCTCCCATTAAAAGACAAGCTATTAGGGCAGCCACGACATTAGGAACAAGCCCCGTTACCATCAATATAATCATAATAGCTAAATTAATTAATGCTGCAAATGCTTGAGAACTTGCAGGTGCAACATCATCAATATCCGACGGATAATCTAAAACAACAAAATCATTGGTACGAGTTTGTAATTTTTGAATCGATCCCCAATCCCCACATACCAGTAAAGTATCACTCATTTCTAAACGTTCTTGGAATAAGTTATTGGTATCAACAGGGGCATGATTACGCCAAATTCCAATTACGGTTAAAAAGTATTTTTCTCTAAAATCGATTTCATTGAGTGTTTTGCCACAAAGTGACGATTCAGGTAATAGCGCCACTTCTGCCATGCCAACTTCTTTCACTTGTTCCGAAAAATATTCACCCCGTAAAACTTTAGGTTCAAGATTATTGGTCGATAAAAATGTTCGATAATCGGCTTCGGAGTGGGACATATCTAATAATAAAATATCGTTTTCCCGAAATTCTGTTGCCCCGTTAACGGGGATTAACACTTTTTGAAATTTGCGCCAACGTTCAATACCAATAACATTGACACCGTGTTCACTTCGTAAATGTAGACCATCAATCGTACGACCAACAAAAGGCGAGCCTGGTAATATTTGTGCACGATGTGCCCGACCAATTAATTTATAGTCTCTGATTAAATCTGTGATTTTTCTTCTTTGTGGCTGGGTATTTGTCGGAGAAACTTGTTGAGCTGTTAACAACCAATTGCGCGTTAATATACAATAAATGACGCCAACAACAAGCACGCCTAACCCAATAGGGGTGATAGAGAAAAAACCGAATTCGGTTAAATTTGCTCGATTTAACTCACTATTAACCACCAGATTAGGTGCGGTTGCAACCAATGTCATCATGCCACTAATTAAAGCGGCAATACACAGTGGCATCATTAATTTTTTAACATGAATACCCGTATGATTGGCAATACTGATGGCAACAGGAATAAAGATAGCGACAACGCCTGTGGAACTCATTATTGAACCCAGTAACGCCACACCGAGCATAATACAGGTAATAATTCGAACATCATTTTTTCCGGATACCTTAAGAATATATTCGCTCATTTTGAACGAAATGCCAGTACGGACTAAACTTTCACCAATGATAAACAATAATGCAATTAAAATGATATTAGGATCGCTAAACCCCGAAAACGCTTCAGCAGGCGTTAAAATACCCGTGACTGAAATAGCTGTAATGGTTAGCAATGCAATAATATCCATTCTTAATTTGCTGAATGAAAACATTAAAATTGCAATCAATAGTAATAAACAAACAGTAATAAGCGGATAATATTCGATAAAGTAATGAGGCAAAAATGCAGTTAAAGAGGTTAATAAATTTTGCCCAGATGACAAATTTTCCACAAAAAGTCACTCTATGAGAACGATTGGATTTTAACCATAATACCTTGATTTATTGTAATAGGGAATATTTTCCAAAAAAGTTTATTCTCAAAAAATTAACGAACATTACATTTTTAACATTTTTTGCTTTTTTTTTCATAACCTATTCGCTTTATTAAAACTTAGGTGTAATTTAGTTAACTTAGATTATTTAATCTGTTAATTGTGTCTAGGAGACAGTATGTCATTAAAAAAATCAGTTGCACAAATTATTATCGAAGTCTTAGAGGAAGCTGGTGTTAAACACTGTTATGGTATTGTGGGTGATACACTCAATTATATTACCAGTGCCATTAAAAAAAGTGACATTGAGTGGGTGCATGTTCGACACGAAGAAGTTGGAGCTTTTGCAGCAGGAGCCGAGGCTTATCTGACTAATCAGCTAACTGCATGTGCAGGTTCTTGTGGGCCGGGAAGCTTACATTTTATCAATGGTATTTATGAAGCTCAGCGCAATAAAGCACCTGTTATTCTCTTAGCCAGTCAACTGGTTACCTCACAACAGGGAACAGATTTTCCGCAAGAAGTTGATTTTGAGTCTGTTTATAAAAATTGTTCTGTCTTTTGTCGTCAAATTAACGATCCTACTCAAGCAAGACAGATTACGACTGCTGCCGTTCAAGCCGCAATAAATCAACGTGGCGTTGCTGTTCTGGTTATCCCTTATAATATTAGTTTAGAAAAAGTGGAAGATAAAAGTGGGCATAAAATTTATCATCCTAATCCGATCATTCGCCCATCAGATACAGAGCTTACCCAAATTGCAGAAATCTTAAATAAAAATCAAAAAGTGGCTATTTTTGCCGGACAAGGTGCAAATGGCGCTCATGATGAATTAATTGCACTTGCTGAAAAATTGAAATCGCCCATTGTGCATACATCAAGAGGTAAGGATTTTGTCGAATACAATAACCCTTACAATGTCGGTATGACGGGCATGTTTGGCGTTGAATCAGGATTAACCGCCATTAAAGAGTGTGATGTGCTGCTAATGTTGGGTGCTGATTTTGCATGGTCTCAATTTTACCCAAATGATGCCACCATTATTCAAGTTGATATCGATGCAACTCACCTTGGTCGACGTCATCCAGTGAGTGTGGGTGTTGTCGGCAGTAGTCAACCTACTTTGGCGGCTTTAATCCCTTTAGTTGAAGAAAAACAAGATGCTGCATTTTTAGAAAAATGCCGCCAATTATATATGAAAGCAATGGATAAATTGAACAAAAAAGCCATGCCTTCAAAATCAACGATTCATCCGCAATATTTAACGGAATTAGTTGATAAATATGCTAATGATGATGCTGTTCTATGTGCTGATGTGGGTTCAGCAATGGTTTGGGCTTGTCGACACTTTAATACTAATGGAAAAAGACGCACGGTCATCAGTTTAAAACATGGAACCATGGCTAATGCTATGCCACAAGCTTTAGGCGTACAAAAAGCATTTCCTAACCGACAAGTGATAACGCTATCGGGTGATGGTGGCATTAGTATGCTATTAGGGGATTTACTGACGACTATTCAAGAACAGTTACCGATAAAAATTATTGTATTAAATAACAGCTCTCTCAACTTTGTCGAATTAGAGCAAAAAGTAGAAGGAATTGTGGATCATTACACCGATTTACACAATCCAGACTTTGCTAAAGTGGCTAATGCAATGGGACTGTTTTCGATCAGAGTAGAAGATTCAGATTTACTTGAAGCAGCGATGCAATCATTTTTAGCACATTCTGGACCTGCCTTATTAGATGTCAAAACAAGTGCTAATGAGCTGGTTATGCCACCGGAAATTCAAGCGTCTCAAGTGATGGGAATGGCGCTATATAGCGTCAAGGCATCATTGAGTGGCAAAATGGGGGATGTTGTAAATTTATTAGTGGATAATTTTATTAAAAAATAATGTTAAATTATCTCGATTATTCTGCCGATACATCGGCAGAATAGTTGATGATACATTACCAACTGATTAACAATAATTGCAGAAAGTGATTGTTTAGCTGTTACAAATTTTCTGTATGATACATTCGGTATCATTGACTACATCGGCTAAAGGTTGTTCGATATTAACGGTATAAACATCGTTTTCATCTTGTGATGGTTCTTCTAAGGTATCAAATTGGGATTGTAACATTCCCATTTTTTGATAATGACCTTGACGTTCAGCTAAACGGTTTGCAATGACCTCAAACCCACCTTTTAAATAAATAAAATGAATATTTTTATTTTCGCCTCGAATAATATCTCGGTATTGTTTTTTTAACGCTGAGCAGATAATAATTGAAATAGGATTAACATTGCTCATGGCAAATACTGCATCACTAATTAAACGAAGCCACGGCATTCTATCTTCATCATCTAGAGGCATACCACTGCGCATTTTTAAAATATTGGCTTTAGGATGTAAAAAATCACCATCTAAAAAAGCGGCATCAAGATCATAAGCTACATGTTTGGCAACAGCTGATTTACCACTTCCTGATACCCCCATTAATACAAACACCTGTTGAGTTTTTTGTGACACAAAGACCTCTTACCTTTCCGTTTTTTATCAATAATATTCTGAGTATTTTAATGATATTTTCAATATCGAGAACGCGCTTTTGTGATGAAGATCATGAACTATATTATGCCCAATCATAAATTTATCACAATCAATTTCAAATTTTACTTAAAAAATAGATTTCGATCACAAAAATAATAATTGTCATTTGCTTTTAATTTCGAAAGAAAATAATCTTTCATTATAACTTTTGATTTCGAAAGTTTTATTAAAAAAATGAAGAAAGGCAATAAGGGTGATCAAAGATGAACAAATGTCAGCTCTTTATCGAAGATGATCTTCGATTTAACAATGAACAAGAAGCGCTTACTTATATTAGTGAACAACTACAACAAAAAGGGATTGTCAAAAAAAGTCATTTAGAAGCATTGATAGAAAGGGAAAAAACATTTCCAACGGGTATTGCGCTTGATGGTTATGCGGTTGCCATTCCTCATTGTGAAGCAGAGCATGCTATATCGCCGGCTATCTTTATTGTTCGAACACTATCACCTGTTGCGTTTAATCGAGCAGATGAAGACAGTATTGTAGAGGTTTCATTAATCATTTCACTGGTCGTGACTTCACCGGAAGATCAACTCACGCTTTTAAAAGCATTATTTTCAAATTTACAAGATAAAGAGTTCTATCACTTCTTATTAAACGCACAGCAAGATCAGATAGCTGAGCGATTTAATAACGTGATATTTAATTAGAAAGTTGTTTAGGAGGCATTATGAAAAAAAAGATTATTGTTGCGTGTGGTGGTGCAGTTGCAACATCAACTTTGGCTGCAGAAGAGATAAAAGAACTCTGCAAAGAAAATAATATTAAGTTAGATCTTGTTCAGTGTCGTATTAATGAAATTAATACTTTTATTGATGATGTCGATTTGATCTGTACTACAGCCAGAATGGATCAAACTTTTGGTGATATCCCGATTGTACACGGTATGCCTTTTGTTTCGGGGGTAGGGATTGATCAGCTAAAAGATAAAATATTGTCGATTCTAAAAGGATAAGTATATGTTTACCGAAATTATGCAGTACATTTTGGATCTTGGCCCTTCAGTCATGTTGCCGATTGTGATTATTCTCTTTTCATTAGTGTTAAGAATGAAAGTGGGTGATGCCTTAAAAGCTGGTATTCATATAGGCATCGGTTTTGTTGGAATCGGTTTGGTTGTTGGTTTGCTCACAAGTTCAGTTGGACCAGCAGCAAAAGCCATGGCAGAAAGATTTGATATCAGTTTGAATGTTATTGATGTTGGTTGGCCCGGCGCTGCGCCGATGACATGGGCATCACAAATTGCTTTAGTTGCAATTCCTATTGCTATAGCCGTCAATATTGTGATGTTGGTTTCTAAACTCACTCGAGTTGTTAATGTTGATATTTGGAATATTTGGCATATGACCTTTACTGGTGCACTGGTTTATATCGCATCTGGATCCTACTGGTTAGGTATCGCAGGTGTAATTGTCCATGCCATTATTGCTTATAAGCTAGGGGATTGGTTTGCCAAAGATACTAAAGAGTTTTTTGAACTTGAAGGCATTGCTGTTCCGCATGGCACATCTGCTTATTGTGGACCAATTGCGGTATTTGTTGATGCGGTGATTGAGAAAATACCTGTTATTAATAAGATTAACTTTAACGCCGTTGACATGCAAAAAAGATTTGGCGCGTTTGGCGAACCGGTCACTGTTGGATTATTTATGGGGATCTTGTTAGGAATATTAGCCGGATATGGCGTTAAAGAGACATTACAACTTGCTATTCAAACAGCCGCAGTAATGTTATTGATGCCACGCGTAATTAAACCGATTATGGATGGCTTAACACCAATATCTAAACAGGCACGTAAACATTTACAATCTAAATTTGGTGGACAAGATTTTCTTATCGGTTTAGATCCTGCTCTACTATTAGGACATTCAACCGTTGTTTCGGCAAGTTTAATTTTTATTCCTTTAAGTATTTTTATCGCCATTATATTACCGGGTAATGAGGTCTTACCCTTTGGGGATTTAGCAACGATTGGCTTCTTCATTGCGATGGGGGTAGCGATTCACCAAGGTAATCTATTTAGAATTATTCTTTCTGTTTCCATCATCATTGCTATCACACTATGGATTGCTACACAAATGATTCCACTTACGACCCAATTAGCCCTCAATGCAGGTACGATCAATTCCGATACCGGTATTTCAGTCGGTGCTATGGATCAAGGTGGATCGCCTATTACTTATATCATGGTTCAACTAGTCAATTTGAAACAACCTATTGGATTTATCGCTATTGGAATTTTCTATCTTTTCTGCCTATTTTTAACATGGAAACGAGCTCGAAAATATCAAGTTGCAACTGGGCAAAATTAAATAAATAGAGGCGATAAACACAAAGCAATAAGTTATTGAAATGAAGTTGATTTCTATGCTTTCACTGAAATGTCAGTGAAAGCATGCATTAACAAAATTGATTATTTAAAAAGGAACATAAAATGAAAGTGATTCTAGTCAATGAAGGAGGTACGTTATCTATAAAGGATATTCCAGTACCCAAAATAATCTCACCGGATCAGATTTTAGTTAAAGTCGCTTATTCGGGATTGTGTGGCTCGGATATACCTCGAATATTTCATCATGGCGCACATTTTTACCCTATTACACTGGGGCATGAATTTAGTGGTGTTGTGACAGAATTAGGTAGCGGTGTGACCGAATTTGAAATAGGTGATTTAATCTCATGTGCCCCTTTATTGCCATGTTTTGCTTGTGATGAGTGTAAAAAACATTATTACTCACTTTGTAAGCACTATACCTTTGTTGGCTCAAGAATAACGGGGGGATTTGCTGAGTATATTTTATTAAATAAAAAAAATGCCTTTAAATTGCCAAAAGGCGTTACACCACTTCAAGGGGCTTTTTTCGAACCAATGACAGTGGGAATGCATGCCATTTTATTAGCTGGTGGTTGCCAAGATAAAAACGTGGTCATTGTAGGCGGCGGTACAATTGGATTGCTTGCTATGCAATGCGCAAAAGCAATGGGTGCCAACACGGTAACTGTTCTTGATATTAATGACGATCGCCTTCTGCTAGCTAAACGCTTAGGCGCAGATCAGGTCTATAACTCAAAAGACCTTACAGCAGATGAAATTTATCAAGCATTATCAATCAATCGGTTTGATCAGTTGGTATTAGAAACGGCTGGATCACCGATTACCGTTAAACTTGCCATTGAGATTGCTGGCCCACGAGCTCAAATTGGTTTGGTTGGCACTTTACATAATGATCTGACGCTTTCAGAAAAAATATTTAGTTTAATTCTACGAAAAGAACTACAAATTTTAGGTAGTTGGATGAATTATTCTGCGCCATGGCCAGGCAAAGAGTGGCAACTGGTAAGCCAATTTTTTGTAGAAGGTAAAATAAAACTGGATGAACTGGTTGCCGGTATAGGTGATTTTGATTCGTTTATTGAGCAAGTTACCAGTTTAAATGGGCGAGCCATGAATGGAAAAATATTGCTCAACTGCAATTAACTATTGATTAACGTCAATCATTGAAAATGAAAACTTATCTTTTGATTTTGTTTGTTATACACTGCTGAAAAGATTTCGAAAAAGGAAATATTATGAACGCAAGTGAAAGACGCCAACAAATTATAGATATTCTTAATATGAAAGGTACGGTATTGGTCAGTGATCTGTCAGAACAGTATGGTGTTTCTGAAGTGACCATTAGAACAGACCTTAGATTATTAGAAAAACAAGGCGTGCTAAACAGATTTCATGGTGGTGCAACCAAAATTATTGACAATGATGACATCAAATCATTTAAAGAATTGCAGTTAGAAGAACGTTATCAGCGATTTATTGAAGCTAAAAAACGCATTGCAATTGAAGCAGTTAAACATGTTAAAGAAGGCGATATTATTATTTTAGATAGTGGTAGCACCACGATGTTGATAGCTGAAGAACTGGTTAAATTAAAGCATATCACTGTCATTACCAATAGTCTTACTTCTGCTTTTATTCTCTCCGACAATAGTGACATTATGTTATTTATATGTGGTGGAACACTCAGACACAAGACGCGCTCTTTTCATGGAAAAATTGCTGAGCAATCGTTAGACGGCATCTCTGCTGATATTTTATTTGTCGGCGCAGATGGAATCGATGCAAAACGAGGAATAACAACGTTTAATGAAGGTTACACCATTAGTAATATTATGGCAAATGCCGCTAAAAAAGTCGTCGCAGTTTTAGATTCATCTAAATTTGGACGCAATGGAATCAACATCGTGTTACCGCTCAATAAATTAGACACTATCATTACGGATTCGGGTATTGATAATAGGTGTCGACAAGAATTTGAGCAGCAAGGCGTCAATTTAATAGCGGTTTAAGATATTGTTCTGGTCATGGTGTACTTTTTTAAGACAATTGAGTGGATCGAAAAATACTATTTTCATCAATATGGTTTGAATCGTTTTTTTAACCAGTTGAAAATAGGTGTTAGTTTAAAGATTACGGTTGCTCAATGGTTATTTCTCACAAAGCATTAACATGTAGGTGAGAATATGATATTAACGATTACAATGAATCCTTCAGTGGATATCGCATACCCTTTAAATAAATTAATTATTGATGATATTAATCGAGTATCGAATGTAAAAAAGACAGCTGGTGGTAAAGGGCTTAACGTGACCCGAGGTATAAAATTCTCTGGTATACCTGTTTTAGCCTCTGGCATTATTGGAGGAACAACTGGTGAATACATTAAAAAGCAGTTAGACAAAGATAACATTGCTTATTGCTTTTATACAACTAAACAGGAGTCAAGAAACTGCATCGCTATTTTGCATGAAGGCAATCAAACCGAAATTTTAGAGTCAGGCCCAGAGCTGGATAATAATGATGTTGAACAATTTCTGAACCATTATGAAACCATGCTTGAGCAAGCCAAAATCATCACAATATCGGGGTCATTGCCTCAAGGTTTTCCCATCGATTTTTATGTCAAATTGATTGAACAATCTGAAAAACGTCAAATTCCGGTGTTGTTAGATTCATCAGGCAAAATGCTCTATGCAACACTGATTTCAAAACACAAACCTTATTTAATCAAGCCAAATAAAGAAGAATTACAACAAATCATTGAGATGAAGATTGATGCGGATGATACCCATTCATTAATCCAGGCACTCAACCATCCGTTATTAAGTGACATTCCGATTATTGTTATCTCATTAGGGAAAAATGGAGCGTTTGCGCGTTGCCATCATCAATATTATCAAGCCTCAATTCCCCAAATTAAGGTCATTAATCCGGTGGGATCAGGAGATATTACTTTAGCTGGGCTGGCAGTCAGCTTGCATGAAAATGAATCGATTGAAATGATGTTAGCTCGAGCTATGACGATGGGAATGCTCAATGCCATGGAATCACAGACAGGGTTTGTGAATATGCGTCATTACGACCACTATTATCAACAAGTGAAAATTACAAAAATTATCTAAAAATATAAGGTTAATTAGGAGTGACTTATGTATCTTATTTCTAGTCAAGAGATGTTAAAAAAAGCCCAACGTGAAAAATATGCCGTACCTGCGTTTAATATACACAATCTGGAAACCATTCAAGTTGTGGTTGATACAGCTAAAAAAATGGAATCACCGGTTATACTCGCAGCAACACCGTCAACTTATCAATATGCAGGCACACCCTACTTAATTAATATTTGCAAAACTGCAGCACAAATGCTGCGCTTTCCATTTGCGTTACATTTGGATCACCACGAAAACATCAGTGATATTAAAGAAAAAATTGAAGCGGGTATTCGCTCGATTATGATTGATGCGTCACATCATCCCTATGAAGAAAATATTGAAATTGTGAAAAAAATGGTTGAATTTAGTCATCAATATAATGCAAGTGTTGAAGCCGAATTAGGCAGGCTTGGTGGGCAAGAAGATGATTTAATTGTTGAAGATAAAGAGAGTGCATTTACAGATCCGGATGCCGCCAAAGCGTATGTCGAGCGCACAGGTATCGATTCGCTAGCTGTTGCCATTGGTTCAGCTCATGGGCTCTATAAAGGTGAACCTAAACTTGATTTTGAACGATTAGCCAAAATACGCGATAAAGTTGATATTCCACTGGTATTACATGGCGCATCGGGTATTCCTGAAGTGATGGTAAAAAAATCGATTTCCTTAGGCATTTGTAAAGTGAATGTGGCAACGGAATTAAAAATTGCTTTTTCAGATGCGTTAAAGCTAGATTTTAATCATCACCCTGATGCTAACGATCCAAGACATTATATGCAACCAGCTAAATTAGCTATGGCGAAAATTGTGGAAGAAAAAATTCGCATTTGTGGAAGTGCAGGAAAATTATAATAGAAAAGTATGGGTAATTAACTTGAAATGAGCGTTAATTTATTACACTGGCAGTCACTTACTGTCAGTTAATAATGGGGGTATGTATTGTCACTAAAAAGTGATTTTATAGTTATAATGGTGAACTCATTTTATTTTTACGAAATGAGTGAGTCACGGCTAACATCAAAATACCTCGTTAGGTTTTAGGATTTGATAGAGTGTGCTTAAGTGACTTTTTAAGCACACGATCGACAAAATTAATGCTATTGGATGAGATGATTCAGCACTTGTTTAAACGTTGAAAATGAACAAAATCCATTAGCATTAATAGGACAATTTTCCATTTCTAATACGACTTTATGCGGTGGGTTTTGACGGTTTAATTGTACTAAGTCACGGATCTGGTCGGTGGATTGATAAAAATATTCAATTTTCATCAGTGCTTCGCCATTGTGATTATTACGCCATTTTTGAAAGACAATTTTCCCACCAATAGGGGTGGTTTCAAACTGCTCTGGTAACGTGTAATGCTTAATTTTAATTGTTGAAAGTAGGGAGGCTACATTGGAATCATGTCCCACTAACAGCGTAAATTTAGGATGTACTTCATTTTCTGAAAAAGCGTGATTAATATAATTAACTAATTTTGCTGACACTTGTTTTGCCACAACGGGCGATCCAAATAAAACGCTATTGTAGTGCTCTTTGATCGCAACTAACTGTTCGAATTGTTGTTTATCCTTTATCTGCCCCCAAGCAATATCATGTAAAGGCGATCCTTCATAATATTGTAATATAAAAGCATCAGCAATGGATGTTCCCGTGCGAAGTGCGCCTGTTATACCAGGTTCCTTGCCTTTTTCAATAATAAGCTCGGTGGGTAAATGTGCAAAATCACACTGTTTATGTGTAATACAATTGGTTGAATTAGGGTAATTTAGGATAGTCGACATGTCTTGATACGCTTTACCCAGTTTTTCATTCAGCCCTTCAATGCCTTTGGTATCGGCAGTTTGGTTAATTGAATTGATTGCGGCCTGTTTAAAGGCTGAACTATTATCATCAATGACAGGGAAAAATAGCGGATCCATGCTGCCAAGTTTTTCTTTATGGATAATCGGCACAAGACAACCCGGAAAAGCACCAACTGCAAAAAACTGTCCGGTGGCAATTGTGCGTTGCAAACTATTGGTATAAATATAAACATCTTGGTCGTTTGGACAACGATCTCGATTTAATAATTTGTTATCGACTAACCATTCACTGAAATAGTGACCAAAATAGCTTTCTAATGCTCCACCACGAGTCGTTAAATAACTCGCTGGGGTATCCCATTGCGGCCATTGATTGGGCGTGACTTTACCCAACGTACTATTAGGGCTAGCTAATGGTGCTCGCAAACCATGGCGACTAAAAACAACAACTTGTTCTAATGTAAAATCGTTCACTGTTTCGATAGCTGGTACATTGAAAGATAAAACAGTTGTTAATGCTATGATTCCCTTTAATATTATCTTTTTCATCTGATCTCCTAATTTGCTTAAATCAAAACTCAACTGCTATTAATGATGAGTTATTATTCAGGCATTTTCCATATTTATTAAACTTGTTTGGGGTGAGTGATATATTGTTCGTTGAATTGATTAGATTGATAAACGATATTGCCTTTAACTAAAGTTGCAATCAATTGATTTTGTTCGTTAAGAACAACCAAATTAGCGATTTTATCTGGCGCAATGCTACCCAATGTGTTGTCTATGCCTAATGCTTTGGCTGGGTAATAACTACCATGTAGCCAAGCCTTATCAAAAGAAGTATTAGTAAAGTTTGCCAAATTATTAACTGCACAATCAAGAGTTAATGTGCTACCTGCCAAGTTTCCATCATCGGTGCGAACAACATTATCTTTCATATGCACTCGCAACTGACCTAAATAATAGTCACCATTAGGCATACCCGTTGCACGCATAGCATCGGTGATTAAAAGTAAATTTTCTCCACAACACTTATGGGCAATTGCAACTGCGGCAGGGTGTACATGGTGACCATCAACAATGATTTCGGTTTGGCAATGATCTATGCTGAGAGCTGCACCAACAACACCTGGGTTACGATGATGTAATCCTGACATGCCATTATAGCAATGCACTACACCACTTGCGCCTGCTAAAAGTGCGGCTTTTGTTGTTTGATAATCTGCATTAGTATGCCCAATCATGACCCGAATATTTTGATGACGTAACCATTTGATAATGGCTAAAGCATTGGGATACTCGGGCGCTAAAGCGATACACTTTAATGTTCCTTCGGCTAAGGTTAGCCATTTTTCAATTGTAGCGCGATCGGGGGCTTGCAGTAATGCTTCTGGGTGGGCACCTTTATGAATAGCATTAAAAAAAGGGCCTTCCAGATAAGAACCTAACAAGGTTGCGCCTGTTACGCCTTGCTGAATGCTGTTTTTAACTTGTCGTAATGCGGCTTCGATTTTGTCATGGCTTTCTGTCACCGTCGTTGCTAAAAAAGCACCTACCCCATGTTGGGCTAAAAAATTGCTCATGGTATTGAGTGATTCATGGGTCGCATCCATGGTATCGGCGCCCATGACACCATGAATATGCGTATCAATCAGTGCTGGTAATAGTTTGATTTGATTAGGACACTGTTTATCACTCGGTGTGATATCCGTGATGATTCCGTTTTGAATGGTGACAATGACATTATCAAGCCAGCCAACCGGTGTTAACACTTGTTTGGCGTGGATTTGCTTAAATTCCATCAGAACACTCCTCATTTTTAGGTGATTTTTTTTGGTGCTCGTGCCATAAGCTCGTTATCGCTCTTTGCCCATTTTCAATGGTTTCTTGACGAATTGTTGCTAAGTCCAGATCCTCTCGCTGTAATAATATTTCAAGTAATAATGGCAGATTAGTCCCACTTATCACTTCAATATTATTATATTGATAACTCAACATGGCGGCTAGTCGAAAAGGCGAACCACCAACAATATCTGTCAAACATATCACACCTTGACCACGATCACACTGTTTTAATGCCGTATTTAACTGTTCTGCTAATTGTTCGCTACTCATGCCATCAGGAAAATTAACGGCATTAAATTGTGTTTGTTCACCAATGATTTGTGTTGCTGCTTCAAAAAGTCCGGTAGCAAAGCTACCATGACCTGTTAATATTACGCCTAACATAAATTTCCTCTATAAAATTCCCACTAATTTGCCGACCACACCAATAATCACCGTTAACCCAATTAATTTAACGGGTGAAAAATTACGTTTCATCAAGTAATAAATAGTTAATGTAAATCCAAGCGGTAACAAATTCGGCATGAGTTTATCGAGCACATCCGCTTGTAACGCAATATGCGCTTGACCCGCATTAATTTCTAACGGCGTTGAAAAATGCACGTAAGAGGCAACCAGTGCACCAATAACGGTCATACCGACAATGGAGGCTGCGTGTGAAATACGCTTAGTATGGGATTTTAATAAAGGTAACGCACTGGTTCCTGCATGATAACCGTAATGAGCAAGTCCAAAACGTAGACCGAAATGGACTAAATTGAACATTAACAAAAAAATGATCGGACCAAACAGACTTCCTTCTAAAGCTAATGAGGCGCCAATCCCTGCACAGATTGGTAATAAGGTGAGCCAAAATAGCGCATCACCGATTCCGCCTAATGGCCCCATTAAGGCAACTTTTACCGCCCGAATAGTCGATATGTTTTCTTTTCCTTTTTCCATGGCTAAGACTAATCCAGATAAAAAGGTCGCATCGAAAGGATGAACATTGATAAATTCCATATGCATGTGCATAGAATTTTTTAGATCATCCTTATTTTTATGAATTTTACGCAATGCAGGTAATACGGTAAAAAGCCAACCGCCAGCTTGCATCCGTTCGTAATTAAATGATGCTTGCAACGCCAATGAGCGAAACGCCATTCGGTTTATATCACCTTTAGTTAGTGTGACATCTTGGCTTTGGTCGGTAAACGTATCTGCCGAAACTTTACTTGTGGCGAGTGCTTGTGCCATACGTTTTTCTTCTTTATCTGCCATTTTTTGGTCATGATCATCATTAAATTCCATCTTCTACCTCCACTGAAGTTGCGCTTACAGACTTGTTACTGTCATTGTTATCACGGCTATAATTATAGAAATCAATCATTGCAATGGCTAAAGCACCTAATGCAATGGCTAAAATAGGTAAATTAAGATAGGTCACCCCCAGAAAACCTAAGATAAAGTAAGCAACATACGTTTTCTTCATCATAATCTTCATTAGCATTGCAAAACCAATTGCTGGCATCATTCCGCCCGCGACACTAAGCCCATCTAATAACCATTTAGGTGATTTTTCAACTAACGCGGTTGCTGCATCAGCACCAAAATAGATAGGTAAAAATGCGACAATGAAATAGAAACAAAATAGAATTATCATCCCCAGATAGTTCACCCACTCAATACCTTTAAAATTGAGCTGATCAACATAGCGATCACATTTGTGCATCATTGGCGAATAGAATGTAAATAAAAGGGTAATACAACCTTGTACCGCTATGGCAAAGGGAACCGCTATCCCAATGGCAACTTTAGGCTCGGTGTGCGTTAAAATTGCAAAACTGGTACCAATCACGCCGCCTATAACAACATTTGGAGGTTGTGCGCCAGCGAGTGGAACCATGCCCATCCAGACCAGTTCTAATGAACCACCCACATATAAACCTGTTTTTACATCACCCAAAATCAATCCAACTAACGGTCCAATTACGATTGGTCTGTGTAAATGCGTAAGTCCGTCAAATAAGTCTACCCCAGCAATACCGGCTAGTAGTCCTATCAATAAAGCATCCATTAACATAATTTGCCCCTCTTGCTATGATGATAGATTGAGTAAATCTGCTATTTTTTCGCCAGATTCGTCCGGTACACGGCGAACTTCGCAAGTGACGCCTAACTTTTCCAGCTCTTTAAAAGCAGCGATATCATTGTCATCAACGGATACCGTTTTATGGATCTGTTTTTTCCCTTCAGAAAAGTGCATATTACCAACATTGACAAATTTAATGGGTACGCCACCCTTAACTAGAGTTAGAACATCTTGTGGTGTTTTACAAACAATAAAGATTTTTTGACGTTCAGCTGCTTTGCCAATAATGTCGATAGTTTTTTGCAAGGTGAAATAACGCGTTTGAATTCCTTCTGCAATAACCATATCCATCAGATTTTGTTGTACCGGATCTTGCGCAGCGCTGTCATTGGCAACTAATAAAAGATTAGCGCCAAGCGCATTCACCCAAGTCACACCGACTTGACCATGAACTAAGCGGTTATCAATACGTGTCATAAGAATATTGGGAGTACTCATATTTTTATATCCTTTTATTTAAAGGTTTAATCGGATTGATGACTTAAATTTGATGAAATGGATAAATGGTCACACCTTTTACAACTCGATTCACTTCACCGGTAGGACAAGGATTGTCAGGGGTTAATCCAACACTCAGTGATTTTTCAAACGCTAACATTTGAGCAAAAACTAAGTAAGGAAAAATCAACCAACAATCGGAAAGATGACAATCAACCGACAATATTTGTTTATGCGTGCTCTGCTGACCGCTCAAAGCAAGTACATCTGTTGCGATACGATCGTATTCTAACTCATTAAATAAATCGATATCGTATTGGTGGATATAAGCATCGTTAGAAAAGAAACATACCACTAAACTTTTTTCATTAATCATAAATTTAGGGCCATGGCGTAAACCTAATATTGAATCAAATCGGGTTGCAATTTTACCGGCAGTGAGTTCTAAAATTTTTAATGCGGCTTCTTGAGCGGTGCCAGTGAAACAACTACTACCAACATAAATTACTCGTTCATGATTTTTTTGGGCTAATTGTTTTGTGATGGTTTGCCAATTTAAAAGTTGTTGCTCACAAATAGTGGCAATTTTCATGACTGCATCATTTGCATCATGAGTATCGATACCGCCTAAAAGCAGCAGTGTGGCTAATATCATGCTACTAATACTCGATGTCATCGCAAACCCAAGATCATGCGTTCCTTCTGGCAGGACTAATTGAAATATACGCTGAGCATTATTTTTTTGGTTAGCATAATCGGTTAATGCACAATTGGGATTACAGGTTAACAATAGGTGATAGCAATCTGAAACGATTTGATCGGCTAATTTTACGGTTGCAACGCTTTCAGGGCTGTTGCCAGAACGAGCAAACGAAACAATTAATGTTTTTTTATGGGCAGATAAATATTGTAATGGATCAGCAACAATTTCAGTAGTGCCATAAGCATAAACATTGCGTTTAGTCTGTTCTCTTAGCCATGGTGCAAGGGCGACACCGCCGAAAGCAGAAGATCCCGCACCGGTAAGGATAATAACTAAATTCGGATCAGCCAGTAAAGGGGTTAGAAAGGCTTCTATTTGAGGTTGTCTTTGGGAAAGTAATTGAAGCAAATCACGCCAAATTTTAGGTTGTTGACAAATTTCTTTAGCTGTATGAATTGCGCCGTGTTGTTCTAACCACTCTTTCGAATAATTTAAGTATTGTTGCATAATTGTGATCCTGTTTGTTAAGTCATAAAAATAAAAAAAGAGAAAAGTTTATAGATTGGCAATAACCACATTAATGCCTAATGTGTGTAATTGCGTTAAATATTCTTTTGGAATGTTTGAATCTGTAATCAGCGTTTCAATAGGATTGATTTTTTCAATCATACAAAAGCTTTTACGTCCAAATTTACTTGAATCCGTTATCGCAATGATTTGACCTGAAACTTGACACATGACTCGATTAACCGATGCTTCGCCAAAATTGGGTGTTGTGATACCTGCGCTAAGGTCAAAGCCATCAACACCTAAAAAAAGTTTATTAAAATGATACATTTTAAGTTGTTGTTCTACGGTTGGTCCCGAAATAGAAAAGGCTTTTTTTCGAATATTACCGCCAGCAATGATGACTTCAATGTCAGTATTGATTGATAAATCATAGGCAATATTAATTGCATTGGTAAAAACAATGAGATTTTGTTTTTCACGCAGGTAAGGCACCATGGCTGCAGTTGTTGACCCTGAATCGAGAATAATGCGATCACCATCTTTAACCATTTCTGCCGCTTTTTGGGCAATCTTATTTTTAATGGTAGAGTTAATACGACTTTTATCTTGTAAAGGTCTATCAAAAGCGAAAGCTTTATTTAGCATAGCACCGCCATAGGAACGCAATACACAACCTTTTTGTTCTAAATGGCGAAGATCATTACGAATGGTGACAGTTGAAACTTTAAAAAGTTTACTTAATTTATTGACTGAAACGGTATTTTCTTTACCGAGTAAATAAATAATTTTTTCTCGACGTTGCAATGTATTCATTATTAAATCATTCATAACATAATTACTTGTTTTGCTTTCATTCTGTTATTCAATTTAAACATATGCAAAGGATCGAAAAATGATAGGTGAGTCACAAAACCAATTTTGGTTGTAAAAACGTGAAAACCTTTTCATTTGAAAGGAAGTGAAAGAAAGGGTAAGGGGAGTAATAATAACTTAAAAAAATATTGTATTGTTATTCAGTTAATTAGCAAACTTGAATGGATAATGAAAAATACTTAAATCATCAAAAAAATAACGTGTATTTCGTTTAATGAAGTGATGAAGATCACAAATTGGATAATTTGACCAAGATATTTAGAAATTTTATCAATAAAAAGAAATAACGTTGAGTCCAAAGTTTAATACAGTGAAAGTCGTTATTGAAACCCAATGAGAGTTTCAATAACTTTATTAATGATTTAGCTTACGTCGGTTTTGGGTTGTGCAATGGATTTTTGCGTTCGTTCAAAAACGATCATCACCACAAACGCAATGACAGTTAAATAAATAATGAAAATGCCATAGGTAGATAGCATATCAATCAGTGAACGTCCTCGCATGGCGATATCTCGGAAGAATCGAAATAGCCAGACTAAAGGAAATGCATGACTAACATAGTAAGTCCAAAGTGGCATAATCCCGACCGCCATGGTTGATCCACCCATAATAAATCCTGGTGGCACTAAGAAAATCATTTTGCTTGCACCTTCACCTGGATTATTGGTTTTCCAGGAAAGTAAAAAACCTAACCAACCAAATGCAAGTCCGGTCATGAAAATGCTTGGTATAAAAATAAAATAGTTACCATCAAAACGTAATTGTCCAAAGATCACTAATACGGCGGTTATTAATGTTAATCCGGTCGTATAAAATAATGCATAAGGGACTGTTCTTGCTAATAGTGCAACAAAGCCTCTTTCTAAAACTGTATTCCACATGCCCGTGACTTTTAAACGGCCGACAATCATTAAAGAAGTTAATCCATACGTCAGTGACGAAAAGAAGTAAACAAAATAGATAATTGTCGATATAGTGGAAGAGCTAGCTGGATTGAACATATATCGCGTTTTAAGTTGCATTGGCGATAAGGTGGCTTCTGTCCCTTCATGTCCTAAACCTAATGCAGACACTTTACCAACGCTAAGCTCAGCCCCTAACTCAGGAATATATTCATTTAAGCTTTGTAACACTTTGGCATTTTGTGCATCATTGGTATCATCGGCAAAATACCCTAAACGAACAGTTTGGTCACCTTTTTTAAGACTTTTCTCTAATCCTTTAGGAATATAAAGTACCCCTAAATTGCGATCGTGCGAAACTAAAGTGATAGGATTCACCGGTGATCGGATGACTTCGGATACTTCGATATAAGGCGAAGTATTGACTTTACTGATTAATTCCGTTGAATAATGTGAACCATCAAGATCAATAACCGCAATCTTACCTTCAAAAACGGCACCATGACTTAACACAATGGAAAAGATTAGCGCAACAATGGCTGCTAATCCTATTGCAACTTTATAATATGGAATGAAGTGACCTGACAACATTGCGTCAAGTTCTTCAAGCATAGATTTAATGATGTTTTGCATCATTGATCAACCTCGATTGTCATACCGGTTAAAAGTTTTGGAATAGATTCCATATATATTCTGACCTGATAAGAGGTTAAATCAGCTTGACCACGTTCACGTGTCATACGTAAGTCCGCAAAAGAAGGTGCTGCGGTTGCAAAACGAACTTTCCCTTTTATCTCTTTATCAAGCGCGATGACATTGGCTTTAACCGTTGTGCCCGGTTGGTAGTCATTAACCATTTTTTCGTTTACATAAATATCAATGTATTTACGATCGGTCTCTAATAACACTGCTGGTGCGCCTGTCGGAGCTAATTCACCATCTTCGAACATGATTTTTAATACTTTGCCATCTTCAGGTGCCGTTAATGTTAATCGTTGATAATTGATATGTAGTTGTTTTAAGTCTGCTTCAGCTTGTGCAAGTTGTGCTTGGAGCTGAGCTAACTGATTTTGTCGGTTTTGAAGTTTTTGTCGGGCAATAGCAACAGATTGTATTGTCATACCTGTTGCATTTCGAGTTTGCTCAAATTGATTAATTTGTTCGGTTGTTGCACCAATCATTAAGGTGGATAATTGGCTTTGAATCTGAACAACTTGCATTTTCGCAACCGTAAAGGCATTACGGGCGGTATCAAGTTGCGATTGCGAGTTTCCCCCTGTTTTACGTAATTGGGTTTGACGATCAAACTCCATTTGAGCTAAATTTTGAGCTGATTTAGCGGCTTCTAAATTTGCTTTCACTTCTTCAATTTTACGCCAAGTGGATAATTCGGTTAAATTTGTTTCGTTTTCGGTGATCGCAATGGCAGCTTGTTCTTGAGCAACTGCCGCTTTTTGGCTGTCAACCTGCGCTTGTAGACGATCGATAGCTAACTTAGTATCGACATCTTCTAATTGCATTAACGGATCCCCTTTTTTTACAAATTGTGATTCTTCGACAAATCGTTTGATGACTTTTCCGCTCACATTTTGAAAGGCAATATTAATCTCATCTGCGGTTAATACGCCAGATTTAATGCTTTTAGCCACGGTGACGGCATCATTTCGAGAACCTAAAAAGATTAAAAAAGAGGCAACTGTTAGGATAACCAAAAATATAACAGGGATTTTGATATTTTTTTTCATATATAGCTTATTTTCCATTTAATTAGTCAGCTAAGTATTTAGATAAATAAAATAGACTTTAAGTAAGCTTAAAGTCAGTTATTTTCGTAAAAGTTTACGTAACATCAATATTAAAGACTCTTGTTCTTGCGAGTTTAAAACTTCGGCAAAAGCACGAATCGATTTTAGGTGATTGGGTAATGCTTCTTGAATTAATTTTTCGCCAACTTCAGTCAATGAGATAAGTCGAGAGCGGCCATCTTCACCACTTTTAGACATGGTGATTAATGGTGGAGTTGCAGCTAGCATTCGCTTAACCATAACTGACACGGTAGCAGGGGTAACACCTATGCGTAATGCCAAATCACTGGCACAGGTTTCACCTTCCGAAAAGAGTGACATTAATAATGCGAACTTACCTTCTGAAACATCATAATCTTTAGTCAGTTGTGCGTAAATGTTTGAACGGATTAAGTCAGCCGTGGTGATCAAGCTTAAGACCAGATCAACGCCTGAAACATCAACAATATCATCATTAAATCTTTGTGCTCGTGCTAACGTTTCACGAGACGGAAGCTTTCTTGACTTGTAATTCAATTATCATTACTCAATTTATTTAGTCGGCTAATTATACTATTTAAATTTTGATTAGCAACATTATTTAACCAAGGGTGATTGGATATTAAAGGTTAAAGCCAATCAGGGTAAGGATCCTAAATTTAATTGACGTTAAATATTTTATAATGCTTTGTTTTAAAAATAGTTATCCTTATTACTACTAAAGTGGTAATCCTTGAGGATAATTATAATCTGAGCAAAGTAACATAAAATGGAGCACAGCTATAAATTAAATAATTGAATTAAAATAAAATTGGAGCTTTATTATGAGTAAAACCAATCTCGTTATCATCGGTAATGGGATGGTTGGACATCGTTTTATTGAAGAAGTTATCGATAAAATGCAGTCTGATCTGTTCAATATTACCATCTTTTGTGAAGAACCTCGCCTTGCATATGACCGTGTTCACCTTTCTTCCTATTTTTCTGACCACACTGCTGAAGCGCTTTCTTTAGTTCGTGAAGGGCTATATGAAGAAAATAACATTCAAGTATTACTGAATGAGCGAGCAATATTGATTAATCGTCAACGTAAAGAAGTTCACTCACACACAGGGCGAATTGTTCACTATGATAAATTGATTATTGCTACCGGATCTTATGCGTGGGTACCACCTATTAAAGGTTCAGATGGTGCAGATTGTTTTGTTTACCGAACCATTGAAGATCTTGATGCCATTCGTGAATGCGCAAAACAGTGTAAATCAGGTGCTGTTGTCGGTGGGGGGTTGTTAGGGCTTGAAGCTGCCGGTGCGCTGAAAAACTTAGGAATACAAACGCATGTCGTCGAATTTGCGCCAGTATTGATGGCTGAACAACTTGATGCCATGGGGGGTGATCAGTTACGCCGAAAAATTGAAGAGATGGGCGTTGGAGTTCATACCAGTAAAAATACCCAAGAAATTATTCATACGCCGTTAGGTAAGAAGATGCAATTTGCTGATGGTTCGTCGCTGGAAGTTGATTTTATCGTATTTTCAACAGGTATTCGCCCGAATGATCAACTTGCTAAAGCATGTCAACTTGAGATTGGTCAACGAGGTGGCATTGTGGTGAATAACCATTGTCAGACATCTGATCCTGATATTTACGCTATTGGTGAGTGTGCGTGTTGGCAAGGTAAAGTATTTGGTTTGGTTGCTCCGGGCTATAAGATGGCACAAGTTGCCTTAGCGCACTTAATGGGTGAGCCAATGCAATTTGAAGGCGCTGATATGAGCGCTAAATTAAAGTTAATGGGCGTTGATGTCGGTAGTATAGGGGATGCCAAAGGAAAAACACCCGCTAGCCGTAGCTATGTCTATTTAGATGAAAATGTACCGGTTTATAAAAAATTGGTCGTTTCGTCAGATAATAAAAAATTATTAGGCGCTGTATTGGTGGGTGATACGGCTGATTACAGTAATTTATTACAATTGATGTTAAATGAGATGGATCTTCCTGAGCATCCGGACACCTTAATTTTACCAGCTCATGCTGGGGCTAAACCCACAATGGGCGTCGAAGCTTTACCGGATACTGCACAAATTTGCTCATGTTTCGATGTGACAAAAGCAAAAATCATTAATGCAATTCACGCAGGTTGTCATACTGTAGCGGCAATTAAGGCAGAAACCAAAGCCGGTACAGGTTGTGGTGGTTGTATTCCATTGGTGACTCAGCTCTTAAACTCAGAATTAGCTAAACAAGGTATCGAAGTCAGCCATGCTTTATGTGAACATTTTAAATATTCACGCCAAGAATTATATCATTTAATTCGTGTTGAAGGATTAACTTCCTTTAATGAAGTGATCAAAAAACATGGTACGGGTTATGGATGTGAGGTATGTAAACCGACGATCGCCTCTTTATTGGCTTCATGTTGGAACGATTATATTCTCAAACAAGATTTAGTTCCGTTGCAAGATAGTAACGATATCTTTCTTGGTAATATCCAAAAAAATGGAACATATTCGGTTATTCCGCGTAGTGCCGGAGGTGAAATTACACCAGAAGGCTTGATTGCGGTGGGGCAAATTGCTAAAAAATATCAACTTTATTCAAAAATTACCGGCTCTCAACGTATCGGTCTTTTCGGTGCGCAAAAAGATGATCTACCCGCTATTTGGAAAGAGTTAATTGATGCCGGCTTTGAGAGTGGTTATGCGTATGCAAAAGCCTTACGAATGGCTAAAACCTGTGTGGGGAGTACGTGGTGTCGTTTTGGTGTTGGGGATAGTGTCGGTCTGGGGGTTGAACTGGAAAATCGTTATAAAGGGATTCGGGCTCCACATAAATTCAAATTAGGTGTATCGGGTTGTACACGTGAATGTGCGGAAGCACAAGGTAAAGATATTGGCGTTATTGCAACTGAAAAAGGTTGGAATCTTTACGTATGTGGTAATGGCGGGATGAAACCACGTCATGCTGATTTGCTTGCTGCTGATCTCGATAGACAGACATTAATTCAATATCTTGATCGCTTTATTATGTTTTATATCCGTACCGCTGATAAATTACAACGCACTTCGGTATGGCTTGAAAATCTGGAAGGCGGGATTGACTATTTGCGTAGTGTAATTATCGACAATAAGTTAGGTATTAATGATGAGCTGGAAAGTGAAATGACTCGTCTACGTAAATTGGTGGTGTGTGAGTGGAAAGAAACGGTTGAACATCCTGAAAACCAACAACGATTTACTCACTTTATTAACAGTAATTTGCGTGATGAAAATGTCAAATTTATTCCTGAACGTGATCAGCATCGACCTGCGACAGCCGAAGAACGTCAAGCAATGTTAGGAGAGCAATAATATGAGTCAATGGATAACAGTTTGTCAACTCGATGACATTTTACCGGAAACAGGCGTGTGTGCACTTGTCGGTCATGAACATGTTGCAGTATTTCGTCCTTATGATTCCGATGAAATTTATGCAATCAGTAATATCGATCCATTTGCACAAGCCAGTGTCTTATCTCGAGGTATTATTGGACAGCATGAAAATGACTTGTATGTTGCAAGCCCATTAAAAAAACAGCGTTTTCGTTTAAAAGATGGTTATTGCATTGATGATGCCGACTATTCAATTGCGCATTATGAAGTAAGAGTCAATACAGATGGTTTTGTTGAAGTTAAATCATCGAGTTAAAACAATTTTAAAGGTTTAGATAGTTATGTATACCGATACAATTAATAAATGTGCTGCCAATGCAGCACGTATTGTACGTTTAGCCAAAACTAACCCGATAGGGTTTTGGTTAAGTTCTGCTATGGCCGGCGCTTATGTTGGTCTTGGTATTATTTTGATCTTCACTTTAGGTAATTTACTTGATCCATCCTTAAGACCTTTAGTCATGGGGGCGACATTTGGTATTGCCTTAACGTTAGTGGTGATTGCAGGATCTGAGCTTTTTACCGGTCACACAATGTTTTTAACGTTTGGCGTAAAATGTAAGAAAATTACGCATACACAGATGTGGCTAGTATTACCTCAAACGTGGTTAGCCAATTTATTGGGGTCTATTTTTGTCGCTGCTTTATATTTTTATGCTGCTACCCCATTATTATCAACCGATACCAGTTTAGTGCATAGTGCAGCATTAGCCAAAACTACCGCATCGGATAGTGCGCTGTTTTTTCGTGGTATTTTATGTAACTGGCTAGTTTGTTTAGCTATTTGGATGGCAAATCGTGTTGAAGGTTCAGCTAAATTTATTGCGATTTGGTGGTGTTTGCTAGCATTTATTGCCTGTGGTTATGAGCATTCGGTGGCGAATATGACGTTATTTTCACTTTCATGGTTTGGTCATCATAGTGATGCTTATACCCTATGTGGAATTGGTCATAATTTACTTTGGGTATCGTTAGGTAACCTTGTTTCTGGCGTTGTTTTTATGGGTTTGGGATACTGGTATTCGACACCAAAAACTGAACGACCATAATCTTGGCTGAATTAAAAAGGATATATATTGAGGTTTTATGGATTATTTTCCACTATTTTGTAAGTTAGAAAATCGGGATTGTCTGTTAGTCGGGGGTGGTGAAATCGCTGAGCGAAAAGCTCGGCTATTACTCGAAGCAGGTGCAAAGTTAACGGTTAACGCACTTGAATTTAATGAGCAATTTTTATGTTGGCAAGCGCAAAACCAGTTGATATTACAGCAAGGGGAATTTAATGCACAACTGCTTGATAATAAATGGTTAGTCATTGCAGCGACCGATTGTCCTAAAACCAATCAAACCGTCAGTCTCGAGGCTGAAAATCGCCGTATCTTTTGCAATGTTGTCGATTCGCCGAAAGATGCTAGTTTTATTATGCCTTCGATTATTGATCGTTCACCAATTATGGTTGCTGTGTCATCAGCAGGGCATGCGCCGGTTTTAGCTCGTCTATTACGAGAAAAACTAGAATCAATATTGCCTCAGCACTTAGGTAAATTAGCGCAATATGCGGGTTATTTACGAAATAAAGCTAAGCAAACCTATAAAACGCTCACAGAACGCCGTCTATTTTGGGAAAAGCTTTTTACTCATGATAGATTGGCACAAGCCATTGCCAATAATGATTCTGAACAAGTTGAAACACTAACCAATGAGTTATTTAATTTATCACTGGATCATCGTGGTGAAGTGGTTTTAGTGGGCGCCGGTCCCGGTGATGCAGGCTTACTGACTTTGAAAGGATTACAGCAAATCCAACAAGCCGATATTATTGTGTATGATCGATTGGTTTCGGATGAAATTATGAATCTTGTCAGGCGGGATGCTCAGCGTATATTTGTTGGCAAACGGGCAGGGTATCACTGCGTGCCACAGGAACAGATTAATCAAATTTTGTTAGAACAAGCGCAAAAAGGGTTACGAGTTGTCCGTCTAAAAGGGGGCGATCCGTTTATTTTTGGGCGAGGGGGCGAAGAGCTGGAAACGTTATATAATGCTGATATTCCATTTTCAGTTGTACCGGGAATCACTGCTGCATCGGGGTGTTCTGCATACAGTGGTATCCCATTAACACATCGAGATTATGCGCATAGTATTCGTTTAATTACTGGGCATTTGAAAGATGGTAGTCATCTTGATTGGCAAAGTTTAGCGGCTGAAAAGCAGACCTTAGTGTTCTATATGGGGCTGTCTCAAGCTGAAAACATTAGTCAACAATTAATCAAACACGGAATGAATGCTAATACGCCCGTCGCCATTGTTGAGGAAGGTACCAGTACCAAACAAAAAGTGGTAACAGGTTTGCTTGGTGAGTTAGCTAAAATCGCTTTGCAAGCATGTAGTCCAAGTTTGATTATCATCGGGCCTGTTGTTGCATTACGAGAAAAACTCAATTGGTTTTCAAATCATTAATTTAAACAGGCAAGTCTATTACTTTACAGCATAATGGTCTTGCCTGTTATCTAAACGTAAACCGCCTTACATCATCATAATTTAAGGGATGACAGCTTTTAAACTTTTCGATTGAGTTAAGTATAATCAATTATCTTCAATTAATGCATTACTCTTTGCTCTGTAAATACCATACGGTCATTTCCATGCGTGATTTAAAATTTAATTTTTTAAAGATACTTTTTACATGCACTTTTACGGTACTTTCAACAATATCCAGATCTTTGGCAATGCGTTTATTCGAAAGTCCTTGCACTAGCAGATTAAATATTTCATGTTCTCGAGGCGTTAATAAGTTTATATCGTGAATTTGTTTGGTTGTTGGTTCGCCGCTGTGTCGCATATAGTGAAGAATAATATGCGAAATTGCTTCATCCATAATGATTTTACCTTCCGCAATATCTTTTAGCGCTTTAATAAAATCTTCTGGCTCCATATCCTTTAACAGGTAACCATCCGCTCCACTTTTGAGTGCGGTAATGATATCTTCTTTGGCATCCGATACCGTGAACATAATGATGCGACTGGAGATATTTTTTTCCCGTAAATAGCGTAGTATTTCTAACCCACTAACATTTTGAATATTGATATCCAGTAAGATCATATCGGGATCGAGCTTTTCAGCGAGTTTTATCCCTTCCGTTCCAGACCCCGTTTCACCAATCACTTCAAAATGGCTAACGGTATTGATTAATTGTTTTACACCATTTCTAAGCATAGGGTGATCGTCAATAAGTAGTATCGAACTTTTTATCTGGTCCATGGGTTACTCTTCTATTATCGTAAATGGAATGGTCTTATTGGCTTTAAATATTACCATAACTTGCGTGCCTTTTTGTGGCTCAGTATTAATTGTTAGATTACCATTTAGGATTTCTGCTCTGTCTCGCATAATCACCATACCATAATGATTATCCTGCTTAACATCAGTTTGAAAGCCAATACCATTATCGCTAACACTGACTGTGATAATCTGGTTATCATCAATGGTTAACGCAATGATAACGTGTGATGCTTGTGCGTGTTTGTACACATTGTTTAGCGCTTCTCGAATAAATTGTAATAAATGAAAAGCATGTTTGCTTTTGATGATATTGAGCGGTAATTGATATTCAAGTTGAATGTTAAATTTTAGTTTTTGATTAAACTCTTCAATCATCTCCATTAAGCTAGCATAAAAACCTGTTTGATTGAGCCGCAAACGAAAAGAGGTAATTAATTCACGTAACTGGGAATAGGTGATATTGACCTCTTTTCGCATTGTTGCTAATAGATCAATACTACTTTGTGATGTCAAATCAGATTGCATTTGTAGACAGCTAAGATGTATTTTTAAACAGGATAATGATTGCGCAATTGAATCATGCAACTCTCTTGCCATTGCTGATCGCTCTTTCATTAATAAATACTGCTTTTGTTGCTCTATTTGTCGATCGAGCATCATTGCCGTGGACATCTGCTCGATAAGTCCTGTTATTAAGTTTTCCTGCTCGTCGCTAAGGGTAACATCTGTCGGTTGAATGGCAAATAAAATGCCATATTTTTCGCCATTGTCTTGAAGATACCAATAACGTTGAAATCCATGTTGTTGAGAATGCTTTGATTCGGTTAAACAAGCACAGCAATGCGGATTTTGGCAGAAAGGTAATTTCTGCTCATTGTCATAACTAATTTGTTGGTAATGTTCAGGGTTTTCCGATTCATAAAATCGGATTTGAAATTGAGTGAGTGGTACAAGTTCTTCTAATTGACGTAAAATCATTAAAAAACGTTCACATAATGGCTTTGATGTATGGAGCTGTTTGGTGGCGTGATATTGAAATGAGATGATGTTATTAGTTTGTTGCAATTCAGCCGTTTTTTCAGCCACCCGTTCTTCAAGGATTAAATATTGAGATTCGATTTGATCAGACATGTTATTTAACGCTAACCCTAACAAATCGAATTCATTTTTTCTGGAACGTAGCGGAAAACGTTCACTAAAATTGTGTTTTGAAATAGCCTGAGCCATATTAATCAGTTTGCGCCAAGGGGCGAGAAGATAACGACGCAAATAGTAAATCTGAGCAATAAGAAAGACCACAATAATGATAATAAATAATTGTTGCAGACGAGAAATATAATGAATCTGGTTTTCGGTCTTCTGATCGATCTTATGTACTAAATAATTGGTTTTGATAACAAATTGATCGATATCCGTTTTTATCTCATCGATGTTTTTGGCTTGTGCAATTTTTATCGCAATTTCAGTACGCCATTTATTATGTAACTCATTGAATTCATCTATTAAATCATAACGTTCAAAAAGGGCTAATTGTTGCTTTGACGACGTTATTTCACTAAAAATATTTAAACGGTCATTATCATGTTTATTAAGGGGAACCATTGATAAAAGTTGATAACTTTTCATACGAATTAGCCCTAATTGATTAATCATATAAGCGCTACCTTTGGTATCATTAGCGACTTGAATAGATAGCGATAACGCAATTAACGCAATGGTGCCTAAAAAACACATTAATAGCGACAAACGATTAATAATTGAAGCATGATAGCGAGTTTTATTATTGGTTGTTTTAGTACTCAGCATAGAATTACAATAAATTAACTAAGAAATAATGATTTATCCGTATTGTAACGCTAAAACGATATCTTGCTGATCTTTTTTGTAACTTTTTGCGATCTTTTAGTAAAGACTGCTTGCAACAAGGATAAATTTTGCGTAAAATTCACGCCCTATAAGATTAATCAATGCAGACATATATGCTAAATCAGGAATAGTCTGCTTTTTATTGCGGAGTTAAGTATGTACGCAGTTTTCCAAAGTGGTGGTAAACAACACCGAGTCAGCGAAGGACAAGTCGTTCGCTTGGAAAAAATTGAAGTCGAAACAGGTGCAGAAGTTGTTTTCGATAAAGTTTTAATGGTAGCAAATGGTGAAGACATCAAAGTTGGTGCTCCGTTTGTTGAAGGTGCAACAATTAAAGCAGAAATTGTTGAGCACGGTCGTGGCGATAAAGTGAAAATTGTTAAATTCCGTCGTCGTAAACACTATCGTAAACAACAAGGTCACCGTCAGTGGTTCACTGATGTGAAGATCACTGCAATCGCTTAATAGGAGTATCGAACAATGGCACATAAGAAGGCTGGTGGTTCATCACGTAATGGTCGTGATTCCCAGAGTAAACGTTTAGGTGTTAAACGTTATGGTTCTCAAGAAGTTCTTGCTGGTAATATTTTAGTACGTCAACGTGGAACTCAATTCCACCCAGGCACTAATGTAGGTTGTGGTCGTGACCATACCTTATTTGCTTTAATTGACGGACAAGTAAAATTTGAAGTTAAAGGACCTAAAAACCGTCGTTATGTTAGTGTAATTGCTAACAGCTAATAAAAAGCGGTTTAACGTTTATGGAAGCCTCACAGCTATTGTGGGGCTTTTTTCATTTCTTGAATTCATATAATATTAGTTAATATGATAAAACAGCAAAATGTTAAATTAGGTTTTGCCTTAGCCATGTTAACAGCGGTTATGTGGGGGCTAGTGCCGATTGCAATGAAATATGCATTGGTGGTTATTGACCCATTAACGTTAGCGTGGTCTCGATTGGCAATTTCTGCCGTCGGTATTACGATATGGTTAGCTTATAAAAAACAATTTCCTAATTTAGCGATGTTTAAAAAACGTCGACGTTTTATCTTATTAATGATTGCCGGATTTGGATTACTTGGTAATTTTGCGTTATTTGCAAGTTCTGTTCAGTATCTTTCTGCGACAACGGCTCAAGTTGTAGGTCAAATGGGTATTGTAATTTTTATGATTTCAAGTGCGTTTGTTTTTAAAGAGCGATTAAGACCAACGCAAATAATGGGTATTTCGGTATTGCTAATTGGATTAGGACTATTTTTTAATAAAAATATTACCGTTCTATTTGCTAATATATCGACTTATGGCATTGGTGTTTGGCTTGCTTTACTTGCTTCAATTTCATGGGCAGCTTATGCATTGGCACAAAAAGTGTTATTACGTAAATTACGTGCAGAACAGTTACTTTGGCTAATTTATCTTATTTGTACGGTATTTTTATGGCCATTGGCATCGCCAACAAAAATCGCTCATGCCGATGCAACGCAGTTATTTGCCATTATCTTTTGTGGTTTAAATACCATTATTGCTTATGGCGCATTAGTTATGGCAATGGAACGTTGGCAAGCTGCACAAGTTAGTGCAATTACCACATTATCACCGTTGTTTGCATTAATTTTTTCAGATTTATTTGCCGTAATTTGGCCAGAAAAATTTGCTATGCAGTATTTAAATATTTTAGGTTATATTGGCGCAGTATCAGTCGTTGCTGGTGCGATGTTTGCCACAATTGGGCACTATTTATGGCATCCAAGAAAAGGCTGGCTAATTAACCAGAAGAAAGAGGAAGAATAATGAAATTTGTAGATGAAGCTTCAATCCGAGTCGAAGCCGGTGATGGTGGCAATGGTTGCGTAGGTTTTCGTCGAGAAAAATACATTCCCAAAGGTGGCCCTGACGGTGGTGACGGTGGTGACGGTGGTGATGTCTATTTTATTGCCGATGAAAATCTCAATACTTTGGTTGATTTCCAATTTGAAAAAAATTATCGGGCAGAGCGTGGGCAAAATGGACAAGGTTCAGATTGTACCGGTAAAAGAGGCAAAGATATTACCGTAAAAGTGCCCGTTGGAACTCGAATCACAGACAAATATACGGGTGAAATTATCGGCGATTTAACGCATCATCAACAAAAAGTGTTAGTCGCAAAAGGTGGGTTTCATGGCTTGGGTAATGCACGATTTAAATCTTCAGTGAATCGGGCTCCAAGGCAAAAAACCGATGGTACGCCCGGTGAAAAACGTGATGTACTGTTAGAATTATTGCTACTTGCTGACGTCGGTATGCTTGGTTTACCTAATGCCGGTAAATCCACATTTATTCGATCAATTTCAGCAGCTAAACCGAAAGTCGCTGATTATCCGTTTACGACTTTAGTGCCAAGTTTAGGCGTGGTAAGAATGGATAATGAGCAAAGTTTTGTTGTTGCGGATATTCCGGGATTAATTGAAGGTGCTGCGGACGGTGCTGGTCTGGGTATTCGTTTTTTAAAACATCTTGAACGTTGTCGAGTTTTAGTGCATTTAATTGATATTGCACCAATTGATGAATCTGATCCTATTGAAAATGCGAAAGTCATTATTCAAGAACTTCATCAATATAGTGAAAAACTTGCCAATAAACCTCGTTGGTTGGTATTCAACAAAATGGATGTTTTAGGTGAAGAAGAAAGTGCTAAACGTGCTGCCGAAATCGCTAAAGCATTGGATTGGGATGACAAATATTATGTTATTTCAGCGGTCAATCATGAAGGGGTAAAAGCTTTATGTTGGGATCTGATGGATTATATGAATGCTCATCCACGTGAAGAAGAGCAAGAAGAAACATCACCAGAAAAAGTTGAATTTATGTGGGATGATTATCACCAACAAGCTATGGATGAGGCTTTTGATGACGACGACGATGATTTTGATGATTGGGATGAGAGTGACGAAGAAGGGGTTGAATTCATCTATCAAAAATAGTAATAACCTAAAATAAGTTAAACTTATCACTTCAAATTATCAACTAAAAAATCAGCATTGCTAAAATACAGGGTGACATAGCCCTGTATTCCTCTCTATTATTCTCACGCTAACACAATGATTTCATATTAAAAAACTTTTATTTTAAATTTTTTCTGTTTTTTTGAAAAAAGTCAAAAAAAACGCTTGCTTTTAATAATGAGAATTATTATCATTAAGATGTACTTGATTAGAGCGTCGCAAGACTTCTGAAAAAGTATGACATTGCTCACATTGCTTCCAATGTTTGCCAGCCTAGCGCAACTATGCTGGCTTTTTTATTTTAAAGTGATTTTAAATCCGATGTTTTGATAACTAATTGATCGTCAATAACCATTTTCCATTGACCGTCCTCAAAATAAGGAGGCGTACTTACTTTAAATAAAGAATTTAAACCTAAAATCCCTACTTTAAAATCATCACCAATAAATTCTTGTATCGGTCCTTTAATGGTTGTCGTCACCCCATCTTTTTTATAATTGTAATTAACTCTGGCGTCTTTAGCTATACTTATCACCATATATTCACCTTGCCATGTGCCAATATAGTTACTTTTTTCGGGTGGAATTGCATCAAGTTCGTTACATGCAGTAATAAAGATGGCAAGTATTAGAAGTAGATAAACATGTTTTATTTTCTTTAATAATTTCAAGTTGTTATTCCCTATGTGTTTAACATTTATTTTTAGTTATTAATTGTATCAAATAAAATAAGTAATGCTGCACTGCCGCCAAATTCTTTCGGTGCTTGATGAAAACAAATGATATTAGGATGCTGGGCTAACCACATTGGCGTCTGTTTTTTTAAGATGTTTTTACCATGTCCATACATGATACAAGCACAATGTGCGTTTTCGCTTAAGCAAGCAGTAATAAGCGATGCTATTTCTTTTTTCGCTTCTTGCTGTGTTAATCCATGTAGATCTAAAAAAAATTCAGGTTCATAAAATCCACGACGTAATTTTTTAATCTCATAAGGATCGGCGTTGTCATGACTATAACGAATGGGATCGTCTTGTAAGAGTGGTTGATAATCATCCGAAAAATAAAACTCAGCATGATTTTTTTCGTGTTGTCGTTTTTCAATCGCAATGGCTTTTTGAGACCGTTTTAAGGGTTTATGAACAACGGTATCTTGTGCAAGTTTTTGGGTATTGCCAATGCTACTTTTGAATAAGTTTATCTCTTCTTGAGTTAATTTAAATTTTTCAGTCATTGATAATTACTCTGGGTAAACTTTTTGTTTGAATTCACATAAATCTTCAATCACACAAGCCCCGCATCGAGGTTTTCTGGCGATACAAGTATAACGTCCATGCAAAATTAACCAGTGGTGACAATTTATTTTGTACTCTTTGGGTACCACTTTCAATAATTTTTCTTCCACTGCCTCAACGGTTTTTCCGGGTGCAAAGCCTGTGCGATTGCTGACACGAAAAATATGAGTATCAACCGCAATCGTTGGCCAACCAAAAGCCGTATTTAGCACTACATTCGCTGTTTTTCTGCCTACACCGGGTAATGCGATTAATGCATCAAAATTTTCTGGCACTTGACCTTGATATTTCTCAACTAAAATCTGACAGGTTTTGATAATATTATCTGCTTTACTATTGTATAAGCCAATGGTACGGATATAACTTTTGAGCTTATCAACCCCAAGCGCTAAGATTTGTTCCGCTGTATTAGCAATTGCAAATAAAGGTTTGGTTGCTTTGTTTACACTCACATCGGTTGCTTGTGCAGAAAGAACAACAGCAATGAGCAATTCGAAAGGGGTTTGATAAACAAGTTCAGTTGTTGGATCTTTAATGTGATCTTTTAATCTTTCTAAAATTTGAATACGAGTTGATTGTTTCACAGAGTATGATAAATATAAATAACATGCCTGATATTATATACTTTATTTGTATAAATATTGTAGGTTAAATTTAATTTTTAGCTAAAAGTCACTTTATGCGACAATAATTAAAATTACGGCAAAATAACAATCTCAATGACCTATCTGAAAAATTTTAGCGTGACGGATTGTCAGCTTAGTTATATTCATTCATCGCCTGCTTTTTAGCATGTGGTTTTTATGATAAGCTACTCCACTATTTTTTAATTTCATCAACAAGGTTTTTTAGAAATATGTCCTTACCAATGATTGTCACCTTTGCTATATACATTTTAGGAATGATTGCGATCGGTTTTTTTGCCTTTCGATCAACGCAAAACTTTGGTGATTATATTTTGGGGGGGCGCCGTATTGGTAGTGTTGTCACTGCGCTTTCGGCTGGCGCTTCGGACATGAGTGGTTGGCTATTAATGGGGCTGCCAGGGGCTGTTTTTTTATTCGGTATTTCGCAAAGTTGGATTGCAATTGGTTTGATAATTGGGGCTTACTTAAACTGGTTACTGATTGCCGGTCGGTTACGTGTTTTTACTGAAATTAATCATAATTCCTTGACCTTACCCGACTATTTTGCTCGCCGATTTGATGATAAAAGCGCTTTGCTGCGTATTATTTCAGCGGTAATCATTCTTATCTTTTTTACGATTTATTGTGCATCAGGCGTTGTTGCGGGTGCAAAACTTTTTGAAAGTACCTTTGGAATGAGTTATGGTTGGGCAATGTTAGCTGGTGCTGGCGCAACAATCGCTTATACTTTTATAGGTGGTTTTTTAGCGGTCAGTTGGACGGATACTATTCAAGCGAGTTTGATGATGTTTGCACTTATCTTAACTCCCGTTATGGTTATGGTGAACGCAGGTGGTTTTACCGATGCCTTAGCAAATATTGAATCGCTCAATCCTGATTATACCAACATCTTTGCTCACATGGATTTTATCGCTATTATTTCATTGCTTGGCTGGGGGCTTGGCTATTTTGGGCAACCGCATATTTTAGCTCGCTTTATGGCGGCTGACTCACATGATGTGATGAAAAATGCCCGTCGAATTAGTATGACTTGGATGATTTTATGTTTAGGTGGTGCAATAACGGTAGGATTTTTTGGTATTGCTTTCTTTGCTAATCATCCAGAGTTTTCAGATCTCATTAATAACGGTAAACATGAACGTATTTTTATCGAGTTATCCAAATTACTGTTTAATCCATGGGTTGCTGGTGTTTTATTAGCGGCGATTTTGGCTGCGGTGATGAGCACGTTAAGTTGTCAGTTACTCGTCTGTTCAAGCGCATTAACGGAAGATTTTTATCGAGCCTTTTTTAGACCGAAAGCAAAACAACGTGAACTTGTTTGGGTTGGACGAATTATGGTTTTACTGGTATCGGTCATTGCCATTTTGTTAGCAATTAACCCTAATAATAGTGTCTTAGATTTAGTTAGTCATGCATGGGCAGGATTTGGTGCTGCCTTTGGCCCCATTATTGTGTTTTCAGTATTTTGGTCACGCATGACACGCAATGGCGCTCTAGCAGGTATGATTACAGGAGCGGCAACAGTATTGCTTTGGATTAATTTTAATTGGTTTAATCTTTATTCACTTATTCCGGGTTTCTTATTTGCGTCTTTAGCGATAGTAATCTTTAGTTTATGTGATAAAAAACCGAATGAAATAGTGGAAGATCATTTTAAACAAGCGTATAAACGTTATCATAATAAAGTAGAATAGATTTCAATAAAAATAGAGTTATCCAAAGTCAAATTTCAACGTAATAAAATTTTTATAGGTAAAATAACATGACAAAAAATGTGATCAAACAACTGCAAGAGCGAGGATTGATTGCTCAACTGACAGATGAAAAAGCACTCATGGAACTAATTGAACAAAATCCCATAGCGCTTTATTGTGGTTTTGATCCCACGGCTGATAGTTTGCATCTAGGTCATTTGGTACCATTACTTTGTTTAAAACGCTTTCAGTTAGCCGGTCATAAACCGATTGCGCTTGTTGGCGGCGCAACAGGTTTAATTGGTGACCCGAGTTTTAAAGCCGTTGAACGTAAATTAAATACTCAAGAGACTGTTGTTGAGTGGAGCGAAAAAATTAAACAACAAGTTTCTCCATTCTTAGATTTTAATTGTGGTGCAAATGCAGCGATTGTCGCTAATAACTATGATTGGTTTGGTGGCATGAATGTATTAACTTTTTTACGTGACATTGGTAAATATTTTTCAGTTAACGCCATGATTAACAAAGAATCAGTCAAACAACGTATTGATCGTGATGAAGCTGGGATTTCATTTACTGAGTTTTCTTACAGTTTATTACAATCTTATGATTTTGCTTGTTTAAATAAAGATCATAATGTGGTGTTACAAATTGGGGGATCAGATCAATGGGGTAATATTACTGCCGGTATTGATTTAACTCGTCGATTACATCAAAAACAAGTTTATGGTTTAACGGTTCCTTTAATTACCAAATCTGACGGTACAAAATTTGGTAAAACGGAAAGCGGTGCGGTTTGGCTTGACCCTAAAAAGACCAGTCCATATAAATTCTATCAATTCTGGATTAATACCGCTGATGCTGATGTTTATCGTTTCTTAAAATTCTTTACTTTCATGTCATTAAATGAAATTGATGCACTTGAAGAAGAAGATAAAAATAGCGGTGTGGCACCAAGAGCACAATATGTTCTTGCTGAAGAGGTCACACGCTTAGTCCATGGTGAAGAAGGCTTAATGGCAGCCAAACGGATCACTGAAAGTTTATTCTCAGGAAAATTAGCCGATCTATCTCAAGCCGATTTTGAACAATTGGCGCAAGACGGTATGCCAACGATTACGGTTGAGGGCGATATTGATTTGCAACAAGCGATCGTTAATGCACAGTTTGCACCGTCAAGAGGCCAAGCCAGAACAATGATTGAATCTAATGCGATTTCAGTTAATGGTGAACGTAACGCGACAACAGATTATCATTTTTCACAAGAAGATAAGCTTTTTGGACGTTATACATTACTTCGTCGAGGTAAGAAATATTACTGCTTACTAATTTGGAGTTAATTTATGAAAAATATACTATCTATTCAGTCACATGTTGTATTTGGTCATGCAGGTAATAGTGCTGCTGTATTCCCTATGCGTCGTGTGGGAGTAAATGTATGGCCTTTAAATACTGTGCAATTTTCAAATCATACGCAATATCGTCAATGGACAGGCACGGTAATGCCAGCATCACATTTAACTGATATCGCCGATGGCATTAATGCCATCGGTGAACTTAAACGATGTGACGCAGTATTAAGTGGTTATATGGGATCCCCTGAACAAGGTAGTGCCATAACCGAAATAGTAAAAAAAGTAAAAGCTGTAAATCCCAATGCAATTTATCTTTGTGATCCTGTTATGGGGCATCCTGAAAAAGGTTGTTTTGTTGCGCCTGGCGTATCTGAATTTTTGTGTAATACTGCATTACCGATAGCAGATATGATGGCGCCTAATATTTTGGAGCTAGAAGAGTTAAATGGAAAACAGCCAATTAATAACGTTGAAGAAGCGGTATTTGCATGTAAAGCACTTTGTAAAAAAGGGCCTAAAGCGATTTTAGTTAAACATTTAAGTCGTGCGGGATATCGTAAAGATCGTTTTGAAATGTTACTCGTCACAGAACATGAAGCATGGCACATTGAGCGCCCTTTAGTTGACTTTGGCGTGAGACAGCCTGTTGGTGTAGGCGATATGACGAGTGGATTGTTTTTAGCGAATATTTTGCTTGGTAAATCGCTGGTTGAGGCGTTAGAACATACCACTTCTGCGGTTTATGCTGTTATGCTTGAAACCTTGAAACTCAATGAATATGAGCTTCAATTAGTTGCCGCTCAAGATGAAATAGCAAAACCTTCACAATGGTTTAATGCGAAAAGAATTGATTAATTTTAAAAATATGTAAAAATGGATCCAATTTAATTTATTTTTAATTCTTAACAAAAATGAGGGGATGATGGAAGACAATATTTCTTTGGGTAAGATGCTTTCCAATTTACGTAATAATATGGGATTAACTCAAGAAGATATTGCCAATAAGATCCATGTTCGAAAGGCAGTGGTCGAAGAAATTGAAAACGATCAGCGAGTTCATGCCCCTCTTGTCTTTGTTAAAGGTTATATTCGTTCTTATGCTGAAATTGTTGGTTTATCTGAGGACGAGTATCAACCTTATCTAGAAAAAATGTCAAAGCAAAATGCATCCGAAACAAAAATAAAGCAACTCATTCCTGCCCTTGAACCTAGAAAAAGAGGAAAGCGGATTTTATTTTTTAGCTTATTTGTAGTGGTTTGTATAGTTGGTGTAACTATTTATTATTTTAATAAAGAAAGTAAAAATAATTATGTAGAAGTGAGTCATTACATTTCGCCATCATCATCGAATCACGTTAACAGTTAGCAAATTTTCTTACTCGTATACAGACATTTGATGCAAATCTTGTTAAGATCACAAGCTAGTTATTTTGTTATATCATTAGGCGTGTTATGAGTCATCAGGATTCACCGATAATCAGACGAGAATCTACCCGAATTTATGTCGGCAGTGTACCTATTGGTGGTGGTGCGCCCATTGCCGTTCAATCCATGACGAATACCCGTACGACGGATGTTGAAAAAACTGTTGCTCAGATTCAAGCACTTGAGCGAGTAGGTGTCGACATTGTTCGTGTGTCGATTCCAACAATGGATGCGGCAGAAGCGTTTAAATTGATTAAACAACAAGCGAAAGTGCCACTTATTGCAGATATTCACTTTGATTATCGTATTGCTTTGAAAGTAGCAGAATATGGCGTGGATTGTTTAAGAATTAATCCGGGAAATATCGGTAATGAATCAAGAATTCGAGCAGTTGTTGATTGTGCTAAAGATAAAAATATTCCAATAAGAATTGGGGTTAATTCCGGATCACTTGAAAAAGATATTCAAGAAAAATATGGCGAACCTACGCCACAAGCAATTGTAGAATCAGCGATGCGTCATGTTGACATTTTGGATAGGCTTAATTTCGACCAATTTAAAGTGAGTGTGAAAGCGTCAGATGTATTTACGGCGGTGGATGCCTATCGACTTTTAGCTAAACAGATAAAACAACCTCTACATTTGGGGATTACTGAAGCTGGTGGCGTTCGCAGTGGTGCAATTAAGTCGGCAATAGGTTTAGGTTTGTTATTATCTGAAGGTATTGGTGATACATTGCGTGTCTCTTTAGCCGCTGATCCCACTGAAGAAGTTAAAGTCGGTTTTGATATATTAAAATCATTGAGAATTCGATCTCGTGGTATCAACTTTATTGCTTGTCCGACCTGTTCAAGACAAGAGTTTGATGTCATTAATACAGTCAATACGTTAGAACAACGTTTAGAAGATATCATTACACCAATGGATGTATCGATTATTGGTTGTGTTGTTAATGGGCCAGGTGAAGCTTTGGCTTCAACGATGGGTGTTGCTGGCGGTCATAATAAAAGTGGCTTTTATGAAGATGGTGTACGTATTGGTCGTATTGATAACGAACAGATGATCGATGAACTGGAAGCAAAAATTCGAGCTAAAGCATCAATACTAAAAAACAGAATTGCAGCAACTGAACTATAATTTTATTAGATAGCGAATACATAAATGACAGAGAAAAAAATCCAATCTATACGGGGAATGAATGACTTACTCCCAACAGATAGTGCGAGTTGGCAACAAATTGAAAAAATTGTTAAAGGTGTTCTAAATAGCTATGGCTATAATGAGATAAGAACCCCCATTGTTGAAGATACTGCGCTATTTAAAAGAGCCGTCGGTGAAGTGACGGATATTGTCGAAAAAGAGATGTATACTTTTAATGACCGTAATGATGAAAGTATCACTTTACGTCCCGAAATTACTGCGGGTTGTGTTCGTGCGGGCATTGAGCATGGGCTTTTTTATAATCAAGAACAACGTCTATGGTATTTAGGGCCTGCATTTCGTTACGAAAAACCGCAAAAAGGTCGCTATCGCCAATTTCATCAATTTGGGGTTGAAGTTTTTGGGCTTGAAGGACCTAATATTGATGCTGAACTGATTTTATTAACCGCAAGATTCTGGAAAGCACTTGGTATACAGGATCACACTTCGTTAGAATTAAATTCAATTGGCTCTCTTGAAGCTAGAGCGAACTATCGTCAAGCACTCGTTGATTTTCTTGAACAACATAAAGATAAATTGGATGAAGACTGCTTACGTAGAATGTATACTAATCCATTACGTGTACTCGATTCGAAAAATCCAGTCATACAAGAATTACTTAATCAAGCGCCAAAACTATTTGATTATTTGGATGCGGAATCGAAAGAACATTTTGAAGGCCTGTGTCGTTTACTGGATAAAGCAGGAATAAAATACAATATTAATCAAAGATTAGTAAGAGGATTAGACTATTACAATCGTACAGTATTTGAATGGGTAACAAGTAGCTTAGGTGCTCAAGGTACTGTTTGTGGTGGGGGGCGTTATGATGGATTAGTGAGCCAGTTAGGTGGTCAATCAACGCCAGCTGTTGGTTTTGCAATGGGACTTGAACGATTAGTTTTACTTGTTCAAGCTGTCAATCCTTCATTAAATCGAGATAATTCGATTGATATTTATATGATCTCCTCGGGAGATGAAAACACGATTTCAGTAGCACAATGTGTTGCTGAATTATTACGTGACGGTTTACCTGATAAACGAATTGTGACTAATTATGGAACGTCTAATTTTAAGAAACAATTTGCCAAAGCAGATAAATTAGGTGCTAAAATAGCGGTTATTGTTGGTGAAAACGAGTTAGCGAACCAAACGGTAACTATCAAAAATTTACAAACAGGTGAACAAACTGAAGTCGCGCAAAGCGATATTGTTCAAACTTGTTTGGCAATGATATAAATCTAAAGGAAATAGGAGATAAGCGTGAGTTATCAATCGTCAAGTGAAGAACAAATGTGGGCTTTAAAAGAGTTTCTTGCGAAAACGTGGAAAATTATTGTTGCCGTTATTGTCATCGGATTATTGGCTTATTATGGTTGGAATTACTATCAATCAAATCAAGTTAAAAAATTGGAACAAATGTCAGATCGTTATGAGCAACTTGTAAAACAGTTAGATCAGACAAAACCGGAATCCGTAAATGATTTAGTTGCTTTTGCAAAAGAGGGGGATAGCGTTTATAACGTTTTTGCTGATCTTTTTGCGGCTAAATTTTATATCGAAGTAACAAAAGATTATGCAGGTGCTCAAGCATTATTGACTGATGCTTTATCTAAAACAAAAGCGGAACCGGTAAAATCCGTTATTAATATTCGTATTGCACGTGTGCAGTATCAACAAAACCAATACCAAGAAAGTTTAGCAACGTTAGATAAAGTTAACAATGAAGCTTGGGAACCAGTGATTAACGAAATACGGGGCGATATATTAACCAAAATGTCTCGTTATGCTGAGGCGATAGATGCCTATAAAATTGCGCTAAAATCAGCGGCAATGATAAGTTCAGAGCCAAATATTAAAATTAAACTAAATCAAGCTGAATATTTACAAGCTAAACAAACAGTTGAACAAGATAAACAAACTGCTGAAGAAAAAGCAGAGCAAGAGGATCAGTCAAAGACTGAAACGGAAGAAAATAAAAATTAATTTATCCTGCTATAAGGGTCTATACAATGAAGTTATCTAAATGTTTTTTAACCAGTGTTTTTATGTTTTCACTTGCTGGATGCTCGATATTTGGAGGAGAAGAAGAAGTTATTCAAGTTTCACCTTCTCCTATAGTCAGTAACCAATTTACTATTCACCAATTATGGCGTAACAGTACTGCAGGAAATACTCGTATTTATTCATTATTAGGTCCTGCTAGTTATGATAATGTTATTTATGCAGCGAGCCGAAGTGGAGAGGTAAAAGCAGTTGATTTAACGACGGGTAACACATTGTGGAATGTCGATTTATCTAAAAGTACACTTTTCAGTAGTAAAACAGCGCTCTTTTCTGGTGGTGTAAGTGCCGATGAAAATTATGTTTATGTTGGCAGTGAACGTGCTGTTGTTTATGCTTTAGATCGTCAAAACGGAAAAGTCGTCTGGGAAAAATCAGTTAAAGGAGAAGTCCTTGCTCGCCCGGTATCATCTGATGATAAATTAGTGGTTCATACCGCTAATGGTATATTACAAGGGCTTAATCGTGAAACTGGTGACGAACTTTGGGAAGTGACTTTTGAAGTTCCGGCATTATCATTAAGAGGTAACTCAACACCAGTCATTGCCCATGGTGCAGCTATCTTTGGTGATGATAATGGTCGAGTAAATGCTTACTACATTAATGATGGTCAATTAATTTGGCAACAACGTATTTCACAACCGACTGGTTCAACAGAAATTGCAAAATTAAATGATGTTGATTCAACCCCTGTAGTTGAAGGAAATACTGTCTATTCTGTTGGATTTAATGGTTATGTTGCTGCACTGGATTTAAGTAATGGTGAAGTCATATGGCGTAAAAAAATAGGTTCAACACACAGTTTTGCGGTTGATAAAAATCGATTATACGTAGTAGATCAAGATGATAATATTCAATCATTATCAAAAACGGAAGGTGGCGTACTTTGGACGCAATCAAGTTTTACACACCGCCAATTGACTGATCCAGTCATTTATCAAGATTATGTCGTATTTGGTGATTTTGAAGGTTACCTGTATTGGTTAAATGCTGAAACAGGTGAACTTGTAAATAAAATAGAAGTAAGTAGTAGCGGAATAATCGCTAAACCATTGGTGGTTGACAATAAACTGATTGTTCAAGTCAAAAATGGTGATATTTACGCTTTCACAAAAAATTTAAGTAATTAGAGAATAAACATGGTACCTGTTGTAGCACTAGTTGGTCGTCCAAATGTTGGAAAATCAACTTTATTTAATCGGTTAACAAGAACACGTGATGCGTTAGTCGCAGATTTTCCTGGATTAACCCGTGATCGTAAGTATGGACGAGCTGAAATCAAGGGCCATGAATATATTGTAATTGATACGGGTGGAATTGATGGCACTGAAGAAGGGGTTGAAAGCTTTATGGCTGACCAATCCTTACAAGCTATCGAAGAAGCCGATATCGTTCTGTTTTTAGTCGATGCAAGAGCGGGTGCTATGCCGGCAGATCATGCGATCGCTAAACACTTGCGTTCTCGTCAAAAGGCCACTTTTTTAGTTGCCAATAAAATTGATGGTATTGATGCTGATACGGCTATCTCAGATTTTTACTCATTAGGTTTAGGCGATATCCACCCCATAGCGGCAAGTCATGGGCGTGGTGTCAGTTCTTTGATTGAAACGGCGTTGGAACCTATTTTTCAATTTAAAGATCACGATGAAGATGACTTTAATGAAGACCAATTGCCACCAGATTTATCAGAATCTTATGACGATGTTGACGAAGATGATGTTGAATCACTGATTAATCAACCGATTAAAGTGGCTATTGTCGGGCGTCCAAATGTAGGTAAGTCAACACTAACTAACCGAATTTTAGGTGAAGAACGGGTTGTGGTTTATGATATGCCAGGTACAACTCGAGATAGTATCTATATACCAATGACTCGTGACGAACGAGAATATGTTTTAATTGATACGGCAGGGGTGCGTAAACGTGGTAAGGTAACGCAAACTGTCGAAAAGTTTTCAGTGATTAAAACATTACAAGCGATTGAAGATGCAAATGTTGTCATATTGGTGATTGATGCCAGAGAAGGTATCTCAGATCAGGATTTATCATTACTCGGCTTTATCATCAATAGTGGGCGTTCACTTGTTATTGCTGTCAATAAATGGGATGGGTTATCACAAGACATCAAAGAGCAAGTTAAAGCAACACTAGATGACCGACTTGATTTTATTGATTTTGCCCGTTTGCATTTTATTTCGGCTTTACATGGTAGTGGTGTGGGTAATTTATTTGATTCAATTCAAGAAGCTTATGAATGTGCAACCCGTCGGGTAAATACTGCATTATTAACCAAAATTATGCAAATGGCACAAGACGATCACCAACCACCTCTCGTTCGTGGACGTCGAGTAAAACTCAAATATGCCCATGCCGGAGGCTACAATCCACCTATTGTGGTTGTTCACGGAAATCAAGTTGAAGATCTTCCTGATTCTTATAAACGATATTTAATGAACTATTTTAGACGCTCATTAAAAATTATGGGAACGCCGATTCGAATTCAATTTAAAGAAGGGGAGAATCCTTTTGAAGGTCGAAAAAATAGTTTAACGGCATCACAACAACGTAAACGACGTCGATTGATGAAACACGTTAGAGGTCGTAAATAGTTTATGTCAAAAAAAAATATAGCAGGGCAAAGTCAAGAAGGCTTGTGCCCTAAATGTCATCATAAAATGGATGTTATGTCTGCCCAGCATTACGTTTGTGCTCACTGTAAACAACATTTTGTCGAACACTATATATGCCCCACTTGTCATCAACCTGCTCAAATGATCAAAGGCTGTGGTGCCATAAATTATATTTGTCCAACTGATGGATTAATCTCCAGCAGTAAAGTGATATTTCAATATTTACCAGAATAGAAAATCTATCTATATAAAAACCATAAGAGGTTATTTCATGCGTATTATTTTATTAGGTGCACCAGGTGCGGGAAAAGGAACTCAAGCACAATTCATTATGAAAAAATATGGTATTCCTCAAATTTCAACTGGCGATATGTTACGTGCAGCAGTGAAAGCTGGTACGCCACTTGGTCAACAGGCTAAAGAATTAATGGATGCCGGTAAACTTGTTACTGATGAACTCGTGATTGCATTAGTGAAAGAACGTATTGCACAAGATGATTGTGCAAATGGGTTTTTATTAGACGGATTCCCTCGAACTGTACCCCAAGCTGATGCTATGAAATCAGCAGGTATTAATGTTGACTATATACTTGAATTTGATGTGCCTGATTCTGTTATCATTGATCGAATGAGTGGACGCCGAATTCATGCGCCATCGGGACGAGTTTATCATGTCCGTCATAATCCACCAAAAGTAGAAAATGTTGACGATATTACGGGTGAACCTTTAACAACTCGCAAAGATGATGATGAAGAGATTGTCCGTAAACGCCTTGTTGAATATCATCAATTAACTAAACCTTTAATTGATTACTACCAACATGAAGCGAAAGAAGGTCGTGCAAAATACTACCGCATTGATGGTACCCAATCTGTATCTGATGTGACAAACGAACTTGTTAAAATCTTAGATTAATTAATCGATTGCTAAAAAAGCCAGTTATACATTTGTTATCTGGCTTTTTAATTTTGATTATAGTGTCGCTTTTAATGCCTGTGCTAAATCAGAAATAATATCATCAATATGTTCTATCCCAATAGACAAACGAATCATTTCTTGACTTACTCCTGCCTTTTTCAGTTCTTCATTATTAAGTTGTCTATGCGTAGTTGATGCAGGATGACAAGCTAATGAGCGTGTATCGCCTATATTGACCAGACGAATAATTAATTTTAGTGCATCAATAAATTTAGCGCCTGCAGGTTTTCCACCTTTAATACCAAACGATAAAATGCCAGCAGGTAAATGATTATCCATCTGTTTTACCACTAAATCATGTTCAGGATGATTGCTAAGACCAGCATAGTTAACCCATTCAACTTGTGGGTGTGAGATTAGATATTTTGCAACGTTGAGTGCATTTTGACAGTGGCGTTCCATGCGCAAAGAAAGGGTTTCAAGCCCTTGTAGTATCAAAAAAGTATTAAATGGCGATAGTGCAGCGCCCATATTGCGTAAAGGGATTACTCGACAACGTGCAATGTAAGCCGCATCACCAAAGGTATCCGTATAAGAGACACCATGATAAGATGGATCTGGTTGATTAAGCATTGGATATCTATCCGCATATTTTTTCCATGGAAACCGTCCTGAATCAACGATGATTCCTCCAAGACTATTACCATGCCCACCAATATATTTAGTTAATGAATGCACGACAATATCAGCACCAAATTCAAATGGTCGACAAAGTGCAGGACTGGCAACGGTATTGTCGACGATTAACGGAATACCATGCCGATGTGCGATGTCGGCAAGTTGGCTTAAATCAACAATATTACCTGCAGGATTGCCAATACTTTCGCAATATATGGCCTTGGTTTTGTCATCAATTTGCTGTTCAATAGCCACTAAATCATTATGAGGTGCAAATTTGGTTGTAATACCAAAATTAGGTAAAGTATGGGCAAACAAATTATAAGTGCCGCCATATAATTGCGAAACAGAAACAATATTTTCGCCAGCAAAGGTAATTGCTTGAATAGCATAAGTGATAGCCGCCATGCCTGATGCAACAGCTAAAGCACCAATACCACCTTCAAGCGCAGCGACTCGAGCTTCGAGTACGGCGTTAGTTGGGTTGGTAATACGGGTATAAATATTGCCAGCGACTTTTAAATCAAATAAATCTGCGCCATGCTGTGTATCATCAAAAGCATAAGAGGTTGTTTGATAAATGGGAACAGCAACAGCATGAGTAGTGGGTTCAGGGGTATAACCTGTGTGAAGTGCAATGGTTTCTGGTTTCATGATCGAGCCTCGTCGGAATAACAAGGCTCTATTTTGTACAAAAATTGATGAAAAAGTAAAGTGTTATAAAACCATTCTTACAATATCTATTTCACCTAATTCTTTATATAAATTTTCAATCTGATCAATGTGTGTTGCATTAATAGTAATCGACACAGAATGATAATTCCCTTTACTGCTAGGTTTGATTGACGGACTGTAATCACCCGGTGCGTGACGTTGGATAACGGACACGACTTTATCAACCAGTTCTGGTTTAGCTTCTCCCATGACTTTATAAGTAAAAGAACAAGGAAAATCTAATAATTCTTTTAAATTTGTTTTCTGTTGCATAATTTTATGTTTCTCACGTAATCGGTATGTTTGGGGTATTACTACCAGGAATAACAGTCATATATAGGCGCTTTGATGTTCTTCAAGTGATCAAGCATAAACTTCGCTTCTTAAAGTATTCAAATTGATCTATGATAGATTAATTTTATCACAGCTTAGTTAGCATTATCCTATAAATTATAAAAAAGGTTGAAAAATATGTTAGCACACTCCGATGATAGAGAACCTTTTGGTACATTGTTAGGTTATGCCCCAGGTGGCGTTGCCATTTACTCTTCTGATTATGAAACATTAGACCCAACTCAATACCCTGATGATGCCTCTTTTCGAAGTTATTCCGGGCATGAATATATGGGATATAAATGGCAATGCGTTGAATTTGCAAGGCGTTTTTTATTTCTTAATTATGGTATTGTGTTTACTGATGTCGGCATGGCTCATGAAATTTTTTCACTTCGTGTCTTAAGACAAGTCATCAATGAAGCGATATTGCCTTTACAAGCTTTTGCTAATGGTGGTAAGAAAAACCCCGAAGCTGGCGCATTACTTATTTGGGATGATGGTGGTGTTTTCGATAGAACGGGTCATGTTGCTATTATTACCGAAGTCTTTGAAGATAAAGTTCGGATAGCTGAACAAAATGTTATTCATACCCGATTACCAATTGGTCAACATTGGACTCGTGAATTAAGGATGACGGTCACCGACAATGGTTATTTGTTACATGATACGTTTGACGATACCACCATATTAGGTTGGATGATACAAACCGAAAATACACAATATAGTCTACCACAACCAACCGTACCGGCGCCTTTACTGGCTATTCATAGTCAACATATTGAAAATCAAGGTCAATTTGATATTAACTGGCTTAATGAGCAAGATAGTTTAGAAAATGCTTATATCCAAGCGGCAGGGCATGCAATTAGTCATGATGATCACTACCGATATTTCACTATTTCTGAAAGTGCCGAGCAAGAACTTATTCGAGCGACCAATGAGTTACATCTTATGTATTTACATGCAACCGATAGAGTACTAAAAGATGATAACTTGCTGATGAATTTTAATATCCCCGAAATTTTATGGCCTCGTTTGCGACTGTCATGGCAACAACGACGTTATCAAATGATAACCGGTCGGCTAGACTTTTGCATGGATGAACGAGGCTTTAAAGTTTATGAATATAATGCTGATTCGGCATCGTGTCATACTGAAGCTGGACAGATACTACAAAATTGGGCAATACAAGCTGGGCTAAATGTTGGCGTAAACCCTAGTGCTGGGTTGCTTAACGCATTAGCGAGTTGTTGGAAGCATAGCGATGCACAAGCTTTTATCCATATTATGCAAGATAATGATAATGAAGAAAATTATCATGCTTTATTTATGCAAAAAGCCCTGACACAAGCAGGATTTAAGAGCAAAATTTTACGAGGTTTGAGCGGCTTAAAATGGGATAAACGCGGTCGGTTAGTTGATGATGAAGATCGTCAAGTAACCTGTGTCTGGAAAACATGGGCATGGGAAACCGTATTAGAACAACTTCGTCAAGAAAGTGAAGCCCAAATAGCCGGATTACCAATACGGACTTGGCATCCAGAAAATGCGGTAAGGTTGATAGACGTTCTTTTACGTCCCGAAGTCACTGTATTTGAACCTTTATGGACAGTTATTCCAAGCAATAAAGCGATTTTACCGGTGCTGTGGTCTTTATTTCCTAATCATCGTTATTTATTAGAGTCTACATTCGAACTTAATAAAAGTTTAGAGAAAAAGGGGTATGCCGTTAAGCCGATTGCAGGGCGTCGGGGGAGTGATATTCAATTAGTCAGCAGCAAAGAAACCATTTTGGGGAAAACTGTCGGTAAATTTGCTAAACAAGAAAACATCTATCAAGAATTGTGGTGTTTACCGAAAGTCGATGATCGTTATTTGCAAATCTGTACTTTCACTGTCGGCGGACATTATGGGGGAACGTGTTTACGTTCTGATCCATCCTTAGTCATTCGGGGAGATAGTGATATGCAACCATTACGAGTATTGACTGATGATATGTTTTTAAAATGACTATTATGGTAAGGTAATTTTGCAGTATGTAAAAAATAAAGTAAAAAAATCTTAACTTATCCTATAGATACCAATTACAACAGCTGGATTTTTCTGTTAGAATTAAAAGATTACAAAAATATCATATGATAATGGAATGGAAAGGTCAGTATGGCAAATACACTACTTAGAACTGGTGATATTAAAGATTTTAAAATGCTTGGGCATGACGGTAAAGCTGCTTACCTAGTGGCAACCCAAATTCGTGAAATGTTCAGAGTAAAAATAGGTAAACAATATGCCGACTATTTAGCCATTCCACAACGTAATGATCAAGGAAATAGGGTTGATTGGTATATTCCTTTTGATTCGGCTCAATATGATATTGTGCCTTGGTCATCTGCCAGCGAATCAGAACAGCAATCAGCGCTTCAATTGTTGGCAGCATTTGAACAAAAGGTAGTTGAGCTAGGCAAACAATTAGCTAATAATCCAAACCTTGAAGGCGATCAATTGCTATTTAGCCGCCTAATTTATGATCCTAATCACCGTGAGGACAGCCAAGAACCAAATCTTATGGCGATTCGGTTTCCAAGCAATGAATATATTTATATCGTTAATGGCAAGCCTGTTATTACTTTTTGGGGATTTATTAATCCACAAACTCAACTAACCCAATCACCTTTCAAATGTTTAGAACAATCAGAAAGCACAGCACCTTATGTTACTGAACAAATTGACCCCCCGATAACGTCTAAACGTCCTTGGTGGAAACGTTGGTGGATGTGGTTATTAATGCTGTTGCCACTATTATTGTTATTATTACTACTGTTTTTATTACGAGGGTGCTTTTATCACCCTGAATCATCAATTACACCGCCATTGTCAGTCGATAATGCGGTGAATGTACCGGTTGAGACTGATCGGGACAAAAAACCAGAAGATAAAAAAGGTGAGAATCCTATCCGTGATGTGAATGTTATTCATAGACCGGTGGGTACTAACATAAATCATGATTCGGTGTTAAATACTGACAATCGTAATGACGTAGTTGGTACAACTGTTACAGAAGGTAACATTGATGTGACTGATACGCTCAACACGCCTACCACATTACCTGTCGATAGTCATGGTGCAGGTGATGATAATCCGCCAATTCATGACATAACGCCTGATAATGCAGGTACGACTTCTGATGTTGATAACACTAATCAAAATGAAAACCAGAATCAAAACACAGCAGCTATGGATACCAATAACGCTACACAATCCCAAAATTTAAGTGTACCACCAGATGCAATTAAGCAAGGTTCTATGGATTTTCTTAATGGACAATGGACAGTAGGTGGTGGAATCCAAGATAAATCAACGGGTAAACCATTACGTTTAAACTACAGTTTTGATCAAGGAAATGGTGAAGTTACGGTAATACGTAGTGATGGTGTGAAATGTGTTGGTAAAGTTGGTAGTGGTTTTCAAAACTCAAATTTAAGTATAAAGAGTAATACTGAAGCGCTTTGTAGCGATAATACAAAATATCAATTACCGAAAATAGAGTGCTCAACAAACAGTAACAATCAAACTGATTGTAAGGGAAATTATAATAATGGTACATCGTTCCCGTTAACGATGAAAAAACAATAGGGTAGTATATGCTTCCAGAATTACGCAATTATGGTCAAGAAGTGACTCTTATCATGAACAGTGGTATTCAGTTTCTTGATTTTGCACTTAAAATAGATTGGAAAGACAGCCAATGGCGCAATAAAGCGAATGGGTGCTTTATTGATCCGTCCGAAAGTGGTGCATTGATTCGATTACTAGAAGATGTCGAAAATGGTCAATTTTTTAGTCCTGACAACCCCACTTTTGCGGTTACCCCCACACAAGAAATTAGTGTCGATCAATCCCTAAAATTGTATGACGGTGTTTGGTTACCGATTCCTGTTTTACGGTCGATTCCTCCAGAACGATTTGATAAAGGTCCTCATAACTGGAGCAGAGTAAGAATTGTCAGTATTCCTCAAGGTGAAGATCCCGATGGTAATACGCATCGTATAACATTTGCGTTTGACACTAAAATCTTTGCTAATTTGGATGATGTTGCTTATCTTGCTCCAACTGAAAATGACGTAATGACAGGTGCGATTTTTAGTCTGGCGCACCGCTCTGATCATGTGTCATGGTTTTTAGAACTCAAATGGATTTCTAGTTGGTTAATCGATCTGTTTGAAGAATTAGCGCAGCAACCTGAACGCTTAAAGATGCATAAGGATGATATCCAGCAAGAAATGAATAATAAGGCTTATTATGGGCACTATCTTAATATCATTAATTTGCTCGGTGAAACATTAAATCTACCAACCATTAAAATTGTTTCTAACAATAAAAATGATATTGTGAAATCGATTCCTGTCGATATGATTTTAGATGTGGGTAATTCACGAACTTGTGGCATTTTGATTGAAGATCATGTTCAAGATAAAGACAGTCTTAATCATCGCTATGAATTGGAGATACGCGATCTAACCAGACCGGAATATATCTATAACGAACCATTTGAAAGTCGAGTTGAATTTGCACAAACCTTTTTTGGTAAAGAACACTTTTCGCTACAGAGTGGTCGACGAGATACCTTCCGTTGGCCTAGTATTGTTCGTGTCGGTAAAGAAGCAAGCCGCTTAGCTAGTCGCCGTGAAGGCAACGAAGGTGCAACCGGGCTTTCAAGTCCAAAACGTTATTTATGGGATCAAGATAAGTACGAACAAGGTTGGCGTTTTAACTCTTATTATGTAAAAAGCGATCATGAACCTTTTGCAACGGCAGAGCCCTTTTCAAATTTAATTAATGAATATGGTGAAGCCCTACATATTCTTAATAACAATATTCAAGAAGAATATGATCGTAAAATACCGGTATTCCACCCTAAATATTCACGTAGTTCGCTCATGACGTTTATGTTATGCGAAGTATTGATGCATGCTTTAATGCAGATTAATAGCGTTGCGCAACGTAATAAACTTGAACATGCTAAAACGCCACGTAATTTACGTTCAATTATCTTAACGATTCCGCCCGCTATGCCAAAACCCGAACAAGCGATATTTAAAAGTTGTGTGTATCAAGCTATTGGACTTGTTTGGAAAAGTTTAGGTTGGGATAATTCGGATGATAATATTGATTTTACTCATCCGGAAGAACTTAAACATATTTGGCCAAACATACCGGAAGTTTATATTCAATGGGATGAAGCAACCTGTGGTCAAGTAGTTTATCTTTTCAATGAAACACAAAATAATTTTAACGGACGTAGTGAAGAATTTATTGCTTCAATTGTTCGACCTGACAAAACCAATAAGCAAAAAGTTACCATTGCGACGGTGGATATCGGTGGGGGTACAACCGATTTAGTCATCAACGATTACCATTTAGATTATGGTGCAAACGGGCAACAAAACAGTAGTAATGCCTATATTGTTCCAAGTCAGCGTTTTCGTGATGGTTTTAAAGTAGCGGGTGATGATATTTTACTTGATATTATTCAAGATATTGTTTTAACCTCGTTAACCAACGGCTTAAAGCAGGCAGGACTTGCTGATCCAAGCCCAATCTTGTCAACGATTATTGGTTCACAACAACTTTCTATTCAAGATGCGGTTTTACGTCAACAACTGACATTACAACTGTTTACGCCGATAGGTTTGCGAATCTTGAAAGAGTATGAAATTTACGATCCTTTACATAGTGAACAGCAGGTATTTAGCGCAAGTTTTAAAGAATTATTAGAGCATCATGTTATGACTGATAGTGTGCTGAATTTTATTAATGAGCCAATCAAGCGTGCATTAAATAATCCTGACTTTTCAGTGCTTAATTTGAATATTGAGATTAATCTCAAACGAATTCATTACCTGTTTATACGTGGTGATTATTACAATATTTGTAAAACGTTTGACGCATTGTCCGAAATCATCAGTTGTTATCAATGTGATGTGCTGTTATTAACTGGACGCCCTTCACGCTTACCGGGTATTCAAAGTTATTTTCGATCTCGTTTGTCTATCCCTGCAGGGCGAATCTTGCCACTCCATGGTTATTATACGGGCGGATGGTATCCATTCCATAAACAAGAACGCATTGATGATCCTAAAACCACCGCTGCTGTAGGCGCTATGCTTTGCTTCTTAAGTAAGAATTTAAGGCTACCTAATTTCTATTTTAGATCAACAAATATGGATCTTTATTCAACAGTCAAATACATTGGATTGTTGGATAATTTAAACATGATTAAAAATGAAAATGTCTATTACCGAGATATAAATTTAGATGATCCTGATTATGATTTTCCTGATCTATCTTTTGAAATACGAGGTACAACACGGCTAGGTTTTAAACAACTTGAAGTTGATCGCTGGCCGGCTTCTCCGATCTATATTTTGACCATTGAAAACGGCGATGTTGCTCGGCGTTTAAGTGCTCAAGGCGTGGTACTTGAAGTGACCTTAGGTATTAAAAATAGGCAAAAAATGGTCGAGAATTTTTATATTAAAGACATAAAAGCATCTGATGGACGAGCTTGCAATAAAAACCAAGATGTTAAACTGAGTTTAAATACAATGGTTAACTCCGGTTTAATCAGTACCCAATATTGGCTTGATAGTGGAATGATAAAACGATGAATAACATAAATGAACAACTGCCTAAATCTTGGGAACACGTTTACCATGCATCAGCAGAAGCAATTGAATGGGTTAATCAAACACGTCATTCATCCAAACGTTTAAATAGTGAAGCAGATAATTTAATTCTTGATTTACGCCGTTTGCGTAATAGCGCTAAACGATTAGGTGAGGTCTCTACCAAATCGGTTGCGGTCGGTTTTTTTGGACTTTCTCAAGCAGGAAAATCATACCTGATTTCGGCACTTGCCGCAGGGGATAATGGCAAACTTGAAACGGTTGTCGATAACCAAATTTTAGATTTTATCGATCATGTCAATCCGGTAGGAAGTGGTAAAGAAGCGACAGGTTTAGTCACGCGTTTTAGTCGAACCGCTAAAGGTGGAATTGCCAACTATCCGTTAGAGTTAAAATTGTTTAGAGAGATAGAAATTGTCAAAATATTAATTAATGCTTTTTTTAAAGATTTTGACCAGCAAAAAGTCTCTAATAAAATTGAATTTTCACAATTAAATCAGTTAATCCAACGGTTGGAAAATAAAAAACAAACCAGTTATGTCGGCGGTATATCGGAAGATGATATCGTTGAACTTTACGATTATTTGTCTGAAAATTTCGGCAACGCTTTAGAAGGTTTAAAAGGGGGATATTGGGAAAAAGCAGTACATTTACTTCCTTATCTATCTGTTTCTGAACGAGGCGAGCTGTTTGCGGTATTATGGGGTGGAATTGCAGAGCTAACAACAATCTATATTCAGCTTGCTAATACGTTATCTCGTTTACATCATGCTGAAACTGTGTATGCGCCGTTAACTGTTTTGATTAAAGAGCAAAATGGTACTAAATCGCAAATTGACAGTATTATGAATGTAGACATCTTAGAGCGATTAAACACCGATAAAGATTCATCGGTTACGATAACGCCTATTAACGGTAAACCAACGGATTTATCTTTGGCGCAACTGGCTTTTTTAACAGCGGAATTAATCTTTCCATTAGTAAACAAAACGCGAGTTTCAACATTTGAAAAAGTTGATTTGCTTGATTTTCCGGGATATCGAGGACGCTTGAATTTAATCTCGATTTCAGATGTTAAAGAAGGTAATCCCATTTCTCAACTATTATTACGGGGTAAAGTTGCCTACTTATTTGAAAAGTATACCGATAGCCAAGAGATGAATGTATTAGTGGTTTGTACACCTTCTGATAAGCAATCTGATGTGAATGATGTTGGGCCGGTGCTTGAACGGTGGATCGGTAAAACACAAGGTGAAACACCTGAAAAGCGAGCAACCAAAGAAGTTGGCTTGTTGTGGGCGATTACCATGTTTGATAAACGGATATGTACATCGTTGACCTTGTCGGAAGATAATCTTAAAAATAGTTGGGGTAAAGGTGGATTATTACAACAAACTATTTTAGAACGTTTTGGAAGTTATGATTGGCTAATGAATTGGTCAAATAATCAGAAATTCAACAATGTTTATTTGGTTCGTAAACCTGGTTTTGATGTACCGTTTTTAAATGTCGATCCTTCTTCACGCCAAGAACTGTCTCATAATGAGAATTATCAGACTAAAATGGACGTATTAAAAAAGACTTTTATCGACAATGTTGATGTTCAAGAATATGTATCTCAACCAAAAGAAGCGTGGGATGCCATGCTTAAACTTAACGATGGCGGTATAGGTCGAATTAGTCAATATTTAGAAAAAGTAGCGATTACTGAAGTAAAACAACAACGTATTGTTGAGCAATTAAATGAAAAAATTGATTACATCACAAATATGCGTTTTGATACGTGGTACCAAGCTGGTAGTGATGAAGAACTTGGTAAGAAAAAACACGTTATCGCAGATGTGGTGAAAGAGTTGCAGGGTAAAGCATTGTTATTAGGTGAATTACTCAAAACTTTAGAATTGCCGGATCAAACAATTCGAGCTTTGTATCATTCCAACCATGTAGAAAACCAGATAGCTAAAGATAATGATGATAATTTAGTCGGCAATTTATCCAATGATTTTGGCTTTAATACTGAATTTGACCTTTTTTCGGACATGAATAGCAATTTAACCAGTAAGCCAGCAGTGACTTTGCCGACTGAATCTAAATTTGCTAAGAGTGTTTTTACAACTTGGTTAGAGCACTTAAGAAATATCGTGCTGGATCAGCATATTTTACAGTTTTTTGGTTTAAGCCAAAAATCATTATCTTTTATTGTTGAAGAGCTTATTACAGGAGCCAATCGTTTGAAGATTGAACAAAATTTAACTGAAAAAATCTTAAATAACGAAAATACTGGCAGTAAACGTGATGATCTTGAATCAAGACAGATAAGTACAATTCATACTCAATTATCTGATTATATTGCGTGGTTAGGTTTTATTGAAGGTCAGGTGGATAACATTCCAATGAGTCGTGTTAATCATGGCAAGCGTATATTTGCATCACCGTTAAATGAGTTTGTTATGCAATCATCTCACCAGTTGCCAAAATTGGATAATAATACTAAAAATTATTCTCAATTTGCGATATTTGATTGGTTTATAGCTTTTGCTACGCTTGCACAAGAAAATGTCGGACATCATGCCGGACGGGAAATAAGTCAGGAACAAAATAGTCGTCTGGGTGAGATTTTGGCATGTTTTAAACAATCACAAATTAAATTGGATGATTTCTTGTAAATTAATGCAATAACAAAGTGAAGTGACAGGATAGAGGACATTATGGCATTAAGAATCGAATTAAATGGTTATAAACCGGGTATAGCTAAATTTTTGGCATATAAATGGAATGGTAGTGCTGATATTGAAATATTGATTCAACGTAATCAGGATAGTTATTATTTGTCTGGATTAAATCAATGGAGTCCAGAAAAAAGTTGGCATACGTTGGCTGATATGACTGTCGAACATGAACAATTAACCGGGCTTGTTGGTGAATGGCTGGTTGATTCGTTATTAACTCAAGAAAGTACTGCACGATTTTTGGTACAGATTCGTGATAAGCAAAACGAAAATTACAGTGACCGAGGCGTCATTAACATAGCTGATGGTGTGATGACGTCAGCTGCATTAAACACGGTTACTACTATGTCTGATACGCATCTTGAACCTGAGGAGTGTGTAGATGTAATCCCCGATGACGAAAAAATGGATGGCGAAACACAAACCATTTACGAGCCTGAAATCGAAGAACAAATTATCGAAGAACCTGTTGAACCCGTCGTTGAGGAAGTCGTTACATCCGTACCCACATCTGAAACTGTAACGGATGAGACGTTGACACAACCGATTAAACAAAAAAGAAAATCAGGTTTAATATTCGGCTTGATCATTGCTATTTTACTGTTAATTGTTATGGGTATCGCAATTTGGTATTTTCTATTCTTCCAAAATCAACAAGCTAAAGACGCTGAACCGGCTATGTTAGGTCAATGTAGTTTAAGTCAAGTAGGTGATGATGATCTCACTTTTATTCAAAAATGTTTGCAAACTAAACCACTAACTCCAATGATTATTCAGTTGATCAATGATGCTAAAAAAGCAAAAAAATGTAATATTGCTCAGCGGTTGTATGCTAATCAATCACAAGTAAATTCAACCATTGCCATTTTGTATGCCAAAGAATATGACGAAAAGTATTATCAAGCTAATAGCTGTTTTGAAGCTGATAAAGAAACGGCTATTTATTGGTACGAAACCGCATTGAATAATGATCCCGATAATAAAGACGTAAAAGCACGGTTAGCTGAGCTACAAAAGTAGGTAGGAACAAAAATGGAAAATTTAGCTATCTCAAAAATTATGTTTGTATTGAGCTTAACTTGTTTACCCTTGATAAGTTTTGCCAATGAACCGCTTAAACAGCAAGGTAAAACAACACTGTATCAACGCGTACTAAGTACGCCAACGTGTGAGTTAAAAAAAGATATTAGCGAGGTTACAGGACAGCAAGTTCCTGCATTTTCTCGCTATTATGTTTATGAACGAAAAAATCAAAATAACCAAGAATGGTTAAGTGTTGGGCCTGATTCCTATGGAAAAACGGTAGGTTGGATTAATGGCTCATGCGCAATTGAATGGAATATGCAAATGACCTTGGTTTTTACTAATCCGGTTGAACGTGATCCTTTGCTATTTTTTAAAGATAAAGATTCACTCACGGCAATTGTTGATTCTGAACATCCAGAAACATTATTAAAACCCATTCGTGAGGCATTAAACGTTAACCAAACTTCGCCAAAAGTTATCGCTCAAGAGCCGGCGGAATTTGTTGATTTTAAAAATAACTTCTATTTATTACCTATTTTACAAGGTGAAGAGGTCATGAATGGACAAGGGTTTTATGAGCGTATATTAGAAGTCGCCTCTGTCAGTAAACAAGATAAATTAGTGGCAACAACTCAGAACGTTAAGTCATCCACTACCACTCAAAAAACAGATGATAATACTAATCAAGTCGCTCCTTTTAAAGCTGCAATTGTGTTTGTGATAGACTCAACGATTTCCATGGATCCGTATATTTCAAGAACCAAAGAGGCCGTTGAACGCGTTTATCAGCATATTGAAAAAGAGAAGTTACAAGATCAAGTTAAATTTGGCTTGGTGTCATTTCGATCAAGTTTAACCGCATCCGATAAACTTGAATTTGTCACAAAAGTTTTTGCCGATCCAAACCAAGTAAAAAATCGTGAAGATTTTAAAAAACTCAGTGCATCACTTAAACAAGCCTCGGTATCAACGGCTTATTTTGCCGAAGATTCATTTGCGGGGGTTGCACAAGCGTTGAATGATATTAATTGGAACAGTTTTGGTGCGCGTTATATGATTCTTATTACGGATGCAAGTGCAATTCCGGGGGATGATAAACTTTCAAGCACCGGTATGGATGCTGCGCAATTAAGGCTTGAAGCACAGCATAAAGGGGTTGCGATTTATGCATTACATTTAAAAACGTCAAGTGGCGAAAAAGATCACCAAATTGCTGCGACGCAGTATTCTGATTTAACGTACAATGATTTTATTCATAAATCACTTTACTACCCTGTTAATGCCGGTAATGTGAATGAGTTTGGTCAAAAAGTTGACTCTTTAGCCAAAGCCTTAGCCGAGCAAGTGAAACTTGCTTATAAAGGTGAAGCGTCAATAGGTAATGCGATTAATGCTAAAGATAGTAATGCCGATATGTTAAATGATGCATTATTACTGGGTAAAGCTATGCAGTTGGCTTATTTAGGTGAAACTAATGGGTCTAAAGCGCCTTCGGTCTTCAAAGCGTGGATTGCTGATAAAGATTTTATTAAACCCACTATTCCAACAGCTGAACCTCGAATCTTATTAACTAAATCTCAATTAAGTGATTTAAGCGATATTGTTAGTAAAATCGCCAATGCAGCAAATGATGGATTAATTTCTGCCGATGATATGTTTTCGCAGCTACGATCGGTTGCTGCTGCTATGGGGCAAGACCCAAGTAAATTAAAATCGAACGCAGTCACAAAAATTGCCGATTTGGGGTTACTTGGGGAATATTTGGATAATATCCCTTATAAAAGCGATGTAACTGGGTTGGATCAAGAGACGTGGAAAAGTATGAGTGGTCTTGAGCAAGAAAAATTTATTCGTAATTTAAATAGTAAAATTCGTTATTATCAGAAATGTAATGCGGATGTTGATCGTTGGATTTCATTAGCGGAAGGTAGTGATCCTCGTGAAAATGTTTATCCTATTCCTTTAGAGATGTTACCGTAAACAGATGCTAACGATAAAAAAACTTGCAATCACGCGCTCAACTGGTAAATCTTTTTTTAGTGTTAACCTTTCTGCGCTGACCGTTAAAGCGGGTGAGGTGGTTATTATTCGAGGTGATAGCGGTTCGGGTAAAAGCACATTACTTGAAATGATAGGTATGATTCTAAAGCCTGACCATATTGGTTGCTACAATCTTACTATGGATAATGGTGACGTTGATATTGCTCAACTAATCCAACACGATAAACTGGATAAGTTAGCGGATATGCGCGCAAATTATTTGGGCTTTATGTTGCAAACAGGCGGATTACTCCCTTTTTTAACGGTGCATGATAATATTTTGCTTTCAGTAAATGTGTTACAAAAAAAGGTGGATAAACAACGATTTGATTATTTAGTACAAAAGTTGAGTATTTCACACTTGTTAAGTAAATATCCTAAACAACTCTCGATTGGTGAAAGACAGCGAGCTTCTTTTATTCGTTCAATTATCCATAAACCTGCACTATTACTGGCTGATGAACCGACTTCAGCGCTTGATCCTTATAATGCCAATTTATTATTTGATTTAATAATTGAGCAAGCTCAACAGGATAATATTGCTGCCTTGATTGTGACCCATGATTGGCAACGTATTGCTGATAAAGGATTATTTACTTTAACGTCTCAAATTACCTCTTCCCATTCATCCGAATTTTTACCCTTACAAGATGAGGTATAAGCGATGATCACATTATTATCGAAATGGCGGCTTATTACTTGGTTATCTTTGTCGGATTTATGGTACGACAAGAAGGTTTCATTTTGTATTATTGCATCGGTGATCTCGGTAATTACCCCACTGTTGCTACTCTTTAGCTTAAAATATGGTGTTGTTTCACAGCTTCGCCAGCAGTTACTTAATGATCCGCAAAATATAGAAGTTAAAATTGTGGGTAATTTACAGTTAGATCATTCAATGTTTGAATGGATTGCCCAACAACCTGAAACAGCGTTTGTGGTTCCGTTGACACGTTCTCTTAATACTCAAGCTGATTTAATGAAAGATAATCGTCATTTTGTTAATAATGCTGAAATTATTCCGACAGCTAAAGGTGATCCTATAACCCAAAGTTTACCGCTCTTGCATCATGAACAACAGATTTTAATATCCGCTTTAGCCGCAGAAAAAATGCAGGCAAAGGTTGGTGATAAAGTAAAAATGGTTGTGACAAGGCAACTCGATGGCAAACTGGAAAAAGGTATAGTCGAGTTAGAGATCATCGGAGTGATTCCCGAAATTTATTATAGTCGGGCTGCCGCATTTGTGTCTTTAGCGCTTTTAATTGATATGGAACATTTTTATGATGGTTATCAAATAAATATTTTTCAATCAACCACAGGGCTTGTTAATCCGCCAGAACATAACTCATTTGCCAGAGCACGTATTTATGCAAGGTCACTTGATGATGTAGCGCCTTTGTCTTATAAACTACGTCAACAAAATATTGAAACACGTACTCAAGCTAATGCGATAGAAAATATGCAAGCGATAGATCGGGTTCTCAATTTTATATTTAGTGTCATTGCAATAACGGCTGTATTAGGGTGTATTTTATCTTTTACAGGATCATTTCTATCTAATATTGAACGTAAACGCAAAGATATCGCTTTGATGCGATTACTTGGATTTAAATCAAAAGGGATTATGCTTTATTTAATGACTCAAGCCATGATGCTAAGTTGTTTGGCATTTATCATTTCTTGCCTACTTTTTTTATTTGGCAACTATGCCTTTAATTTTGTGTTAGGTAAAAATTTAGTTTCACATCCAGTAGTTAGCCAATTACAATTTTATCATTTTATTATCGCATTTTTACTTACTTTATTGATATCAGCTATTGTAGTAACGGTAGGAGGTCGACGTGCTGTTAAGATTCAGCCAGCAGAAAGCTTGCGCGAAGTATAATCATAAAAAATGGCATTATTGGGGACTAATCTTAAGTTTTATCCCTTTATGCAGTTATGCTGAGCCTTGGGAGAGTAAGTTTTATAATCCTAAACCTGCCAGTGATGATGTGATTTTGCCGATGCCTTGTGATGGGCGTTTGGTGATGAAAAGGGTATTTACGCCTACCAATAAACCACTTGATGATGTAAAAGTAATTTTAGGCAGTAATCAAAAAGAGTTAGGTTTTGCTGAATACGCAACACCTAATTATATTTCTGGTAGCTTTTCTAATGAAAACGAAGAAAGGTATTATTTAATCGGTAAATATGAAATTACAGCACTACAATATCAAGCGGTGATGAATGATACTTGTCCAACGGCTAAAGTGAGTTTGATTTTCCCTATGACTAATATTAGTTGGTTTGATGCTATTGCATTTAGTAATAAATATAACCAATGGTTACTGGAAAACCAATCTCAATTAAAAGCGTTGCCAAAAGGCTATGTACGTTTGCCAACGAATACCGAATGGGAGTACGCTGCACGGGGTGGCATGAAAGTCACTGAATCTGAATTTCGCGAGACAGTTTTTCCTATTACGAGTGGTTTGGAAAACTATGCATGGTTTTCAGGGGCAAAGTCAGCCAATGGAAAATTACAACTTATTGGTCGGTTAGCTCCTAATCCACTGGATCTTTATGATATTTTAGGTAATGCCAGTGAAATGATGTTTGATTCATTTAGAATGAATAAATTAGATCGTTATCATGGACAACCAGGAGGCATGATTATTCGGGGCGGTAGTTATTTGACTCCTGAATCTTCAATAACAACTGCCTTTCGTAGTGAAAAGCCTTACTATGATAATAAAGGTGCTTATCAAAGCAAAGATGTTGGATTTCGTTTAGTGTATACCACTGAAGTTATGCACTCTAAAGTTTCGATTAAAGAATTAGAAAAACAGTGGAACGAACTTGGTAATGAAGTCGAATCGTCAAATGATAACAATGTGGTGAATGAACTGGAAAAAATTACTAAACAAGTTGAAGATGAAAAAACTAAAAAAGAGTTAAATCAACTTAATCTACTTTTACGAAGTGCGAACCAGTCACGGGATGAGCAGCGAGATCGTTCCATTCAATCTGCCTTACAATTGGGGGCTTTTTTATGTGCGAATGTCTCTGATCTTAATGATAAATATGAATATAATAATAATTTATATAATACAATGATTAATGAAATTTGTGATGCAAGTGACTCAAGTGAGCTAGAGAGTACAGATATGTGTTCTAAAACAAAGTTAAATAATTTAAATCAAGTTGTCATTGATTCAAGAAATGCACGCAATTTTATATTAAAATATTATGCTGATACTATTGTTAGCACTGCATCAAATTACGAAAAAAACACAATTAATGAACAAGCTAAAGCAACACAATTTATTTTACAAAGTAGTGGAAAGGCAAATATGAGCGATTATTTAAAGCTCTATTTAAAACATATCAATCAATACATTGTATCGGGTAAAATAGAACAATCAGTTTGGTTACAAACCTGCAATGAAATTAAAGGAAGGAAATAATGAAAAAAATAGTTGTCATAATAACATTATGTTTATCTGTTGTCTTAACTGGATGTCAATCATCAGGGTGGAGAACTAAAGACGTTGATCCTGCATTAACCAATAGTAATACATCTCAATTTTTTAGTAAATCAGCCTGGCAATCGTGTGTCGTTGGTGCAGGATTTTCTGGTCTTAGCTGTATTTTAGTTGGCGGAAAACCGGGTGTTTGTCTGGCTACAGCAGCGGTAGGGTGTGGTGTATTAATGGGCGCTAATTATTATCTTGATTCTAAGCGTGCTGAGTATGCAGATGAAGAAATGCGCATTGATGCTTATATTTATGACATTCAGCAAAATAATATGGAAGTACAAGCTGTTACTCAAAATGCACAAGCCGTATTGGATAAAAATTTAGCAACTTTGAAAGTGTTAAATAGTCAGATTGAAAATAAAACGTTGAGTAAAAGACAGATTAAAAATGAGTTGAAGCAAATCGATGCAAATATTGCTTACTTAACTGACAAATTAGATCGTATGAAAGGCATTGAAAGTGATTGGGTTATGCTTTCAGCAAGGGAAAAACAATCAGGGATTAATATGTCAAAATTAGATAAACAAATTAATCAGCTTCATAAACAGATAGCATTACTTGAAAAACAAATTAATGTGGTAAGTCAACAACGTTCAGCAGTACAGGTGAGCTAATGATGAAAAAAAGATACCTTATATTATTCAGCCCTATTTTGTTGTTAATGGGCTGTTCAACCACAACCGAACAGTGTGATCCAACGAATACGAATATCGGTTTTTTTGATAAGATAAGTTGTCATTATTCTGGCAACTATCAAGCCCGAATTGATAAAAAACAGCAAATTTTAGAAGATGAAAAAAAGGCAAATCAACAATTTAAAGCGATCTATGCCAATATCGAACGACAGAAAAATGACACTGCCTTAAGTATTAAGCAAAAGCAAGCACAACAACAAAAATTGAAAGATGATTTAACGAGTTTAACCAACGAAATTAAAGAAAAAGCGAAAGATCGCGCAGACTTGCAAGCACAAGTCGATGATATTGAAAAACAACTTAAGCAAGTGAATAATTCAAATTCTTCAGAAATTGAAAAGAAAGTTGAGTTAGATAAATTAAATAAAAAACTTCAACAATTACAGAAAGCTTTGAATATCTAAATTTGCGTATTCATTATACCAATAGTTAGTAAAAGCGATGTTTAACATAAGGAAACAAATTAGCAATGCAACGTATAACCAGAATGTTATTTGATCCAAATGATTTAGATAAAATCACGTTATTTGATCAATATAATTCAGTTTTACAATTGTTAAAGCCTAATGTTAGCGAACGTAGTTTTTCGATTTTAGCAATACCGAGATTGATTGAAGGCGATCATTATCTCGGTTGGTATACGCATCTTGAAGGTCAACCCGTTGCCATTGAAGATATTATTAATGAAGCAGATAAAAAGCAGATTGAAAAAACACTTCAAACACGTTTAAATGATATTGAAAATACTATTAAAATCAAATCATTAACGGAAGATCAACAAACGCTGATTTCGGCTTGGTTACCGAGAATGAGAAGTTTAGGTAATGTGATTTATGTCATTAATAATGAACCTGTGATTGTTCATCATTTTGATGAGCCAATCCTGACTAATGAAGTGGCTCCAGCCTTTCCTGTCAAGACAACAAAATCATTTTGGCGTAGGTGGTGGTTTTTGACCTTAGCACTTGCTTTTGTCGGGTTACTTGGATATCTATATTATTTATATATAAAAGATAAAGCACCCGTACCTATTGCTGAACTATTACCACCAACGACCTCAAACAATCCCACTTCTGAAGTAATTAGCTGTATTTCACAGGAAGAAATCCAAAAAAACGAGCAAACCTCTAAAATGGTGATGATATTTGATAACTCCGCTTCGATGTATTTAACGCTTACTGAACCTCAAGCAGAAATTGAAAAATATTTGTCAAATGGGATTGATCATCTTACTTTCGAAGAAGCCAAACAATACGAAGAAAGAATGACCCGATTACCGAATCGACTATCGAGTAGTAAGCAAGTTGCGTTATCCAGTATTGATAAAATACAACCTAATATCAATATTGCTCTTGTCACGTTAAATAGTTGTCCTGTCGCAAAGGCATCGGCATTTTATCATTTTGAAAATAGAGAAAAATTGAAGAATGAAATTAATCGTTTAACGCCATTAGAATACGATAGTGCTACTCCGTTATATAGTGGTGTAAAGCAAGCCAGTTCAATGCTTGATGGCGTAAATCATGATGATTATATTTTAATTATCAGTGATGGTGACGATAATTGTTCGGAAGATAATATTTGTACCTTAGCCAATGTAATTGCCAACCAACAACCACGTTTAAAAATAAATATAGTGGACATTGTGGGACAGCATAAGATTGATTGTTTAGCGGATAAAACGGGTGGAAAGGTTTATATAGCTAACAATGTCCCCGAGCTTGTTGAACAGATGAATAATGCGGTTTCTGATATGAATATCAGTAAACCTTTGTGTGAATAAGTAGCATTCGAATAGGATATTATTCAGTGATGATCTTTAATATTTGGATGTTCATGTTGAAGCTGAGGTAAAATTAGAATGATCTGTAAGGAAGTTAATTTATCATGCAGCGAATAACACGGCATTGTTTTGATAGCAGTGATTCACAAAAAATCAATTTATTAGAACAATATAATTCATTACTATCGTTATTAAAATCACATCTGACTGAGCGGACTTTTTCTGTCTTCGCCATTCCAAAATTGATAGAAGATGATCATTACATTGCATGGTCTACCAATCTGGAAGGACAACCCATATTATTAAGCGATATTAATAATGAACTATATCGACAAACGGTAACGACAACGTTACAAACACGTATTATAGATATTGAAAATACCGTTAAATTGATGTCGTTAACCCCTGAACAACAAACACTGATTTCATCTTGGATACCAAGAATTAAAAGTTTAGGTAATTCGATTTTTGTCATTAATGATGAACCTGTTATTGTTCATACGTTTGAAGATCCTGTTTTACCGCCTAAAGTATCCGAACCCAAGCTTCCAACCAAATCGGCTTGGCGTTGGTGGTCTATATTCCTTTTAGCATTGCTAATATTGGCATTAATTGGTGGGCTTTGGTATGTCTTTTATCCATTTAATAAAGATAGTGTGGCTGAAACGAGTCATGTTTCAGCACCAGTAATAATACCTGCTGATGAAGAGAAAAAACCTCAATTAGAGCCAGTTGATGTTCCTATCCAACCTGATCCAGAAGTTAAGCCGGATCCCCAACCTGTTGAGCACACAGAAACAGTGGTTGAAGAGAAAAAACCGGAACCTGAAGAAAAGCCTAAACCAAAAGTTAAAAATCCTGCTAATTGTATTACCAAAGAAGAATTGGTCAGTAATCCCAATCCTTCTAAAATGGTGATGGTATTTGATAATTCGTTGTCGATGATAGTGACATTAGCAGAGTCACCCGCTGAGGTTGAACAGTATTTTCAGTATTTGGGTTATGGTTTTCCACGCTATATGTCGGAACAAGACAAGCTAAACTACGAAAAACGTATGACTCGATTACCAAGCCGTTTATCAAGTAGCAAAAAGGTTGCTTTAACTAGCATTGATAAAATACAACAAAATATCAATATTTCACTAGTGACCCTAACGGGCTGTCCATCGGCCGAGGTTTCACCTTTTTATAGTTATAAAAATCGTGGAACATTGAAAAATAAAATTAATAAACTGACGCCAACCGCTGCTGGTGGTGGGGGAACACCACTTTATAATGGATTAGAAAAAGCCAGTAATATGCTTGATGGGGTAAAACGAGATGATTATATTTTAATTATCAGTGACGGTGAAGATACCTGTACTCATAAAAATATCTGTACATTAGCTCATCATATTTCAGTCTCAAAACCTCGTTTAAAAATCAATATTGTCGATATTGCTGGTGAACATAAGATTGATTGTGTTGCAAATGCGACAGGGGGCAAGGTATATATAGCTCAGACACCAAAAGATATGATTAAACAGATGAATAAAGCCGTTTCAGATATGAAAATTAATCGCCCTGTATGCCAATAAAGAATATGACAGATGAATATTCATCGTAGGCTATTTTAGCGGTGAGTATTAATAAAAAAACCAGACTATTTTGAGTCTGGTTTTTGATTCCAATTTGAGCTAATTAAAAATCTAAGTTAGCTGCTTTAAGAGCATTTTCTTCGATAAATAATCGACGAGGTTCAACTTCATCCCCCATTAGTGTGGTAAATAGTTGATCCGCTTCAATAGCATCTTTAATGGTCACTTGTAACATTCGACGACTGGTTGGATCCATTGTGGTTTCCCATAATTGTTCTGGATTCATTTCACCCAACCCTTTATAACGTTGGATAGTCAGACCACGGCGTGATTCTTTAATTAACCAATCAACGGCTTCTTCAAAAGAACTAACCGGTTGTTTTCGTTCTCCTCTTTGGATATAAGCACTCTCTTCTAAGAGTTCTCTTAACTGTTTACCCAAATGACAAATGTTACGATACTCATTACTGTGAATAAATACCTGATCTAATGCATAGTTATTATCTACTCCATGCGTTCTCACTTTGATGACAGGTACATAAAGTTGTGTTTTTTCATTATATTCAGCTGAATAACGGTAACTACTACCATGTTGTTCTTTATTCGATAAATTGTCGACAATGGTTTTTGCCCAATTTTCGACTAATTGCTTATCTTTAAGTATATTTTCATCTAATACATCATGGTAAACCAGCTCAGACAGTAATGCTTTAGGATAACGGCGTTCCATTTTCGCGATGAGCTTTTCAACTTTTTGATACTCAGCAATCAATCTTTCTAAGGCTTCGCCAGCCAGTGCAGGCGCATGATCGTTAACATGCAATGAAGCATCTTCAAGCGCTAATGCTATTTGGAATTGCGTCATCGCTTCATCATCTTTGATGTATTGTTCTTGTTTCCCTTTTTTCACTTTATAGAGTGGTGGTTGCGCAATATAAACATAACCACGTTCGATAATTTCGGGCATTTGACGATAGAAAAAGGTTAATAGCAATGTTCGAATATGTGAGCCGTCGACGTCAGCATCGGTCATGATAATAATGCTGTGATATCGCATTTTATCTGGGTTGTATTCATCACGACCAATTCCACAACCCAATGCTGTAATCAATGTAGCAACTTCTTGTGAAGAAAGCATTTTATCAAAGCGAGCTTTTTCGACATTCAAGATTTTACCTTTGAGCGGTAAAATGGCTTGGTTTTTGCGGTTTCGTCCCTGTTTTGCAGAACCGCCCGCAGAGTCCCCTTCCACTAAGTAAAGTTCAGATAGAGCAGGGTCTTTTTCTTGGCAATCAGCCAGTTTACCCGGCAAGCCACCTAAATCTAATGCACCTTTACGCCGTGTCATTTCACGCGCTTTACGAGCGGCTTCACGTGCTCTTGCTGCATCAATAATTTTACCTACCACGATTTTTGCATCAGATGGGTTTTCAAGCAGATATTCCGCTAATTTTTCACCCATTACCGATTCAACAGCCGATTTTACTTCTGACGAAACTAGCTTATCTTTAGTTTGAGATGAGAATTTTGGATCAGGTACTTTGACCGATACAACCGCGATGAGTCCTTCACGAGCATCATCACCGGTCGCACTAATTTTCGCTTTTTTGCTGTATCCTTCCGCTTCCATATAATTGTTTAGGGTGCGGGTCATTGCTCCACGAAAACCGGCTAAATGGGTACCGCCGTCTCGTTGAGGAATATTATTGGTGAAACAATAAATATTTTCTTGGTAACCGTCATTCCACTGTAAAGCGATTTCAACACCTATACCGTCTTTTTCCGTACTGAAGTAAAAGATTTTTGGATGAATCGGGTTTTTATTTTTATTCAAGTATTCAACAAAAGCTTGTATCCCACCTTCGTAGTGGTAATGTTCGCTTTTACCGGTACGTTCATCAAGCAATCTGATTGAAACACCTGAATTTAAGAATGATAGCTCACGTAAGCGTTTAGCTAAAACTTCATAAACAAATTCAATATTAGTAAAAGTTTCTGGGCTTGGCCAAAAACGCACATAAGTACCCGACTCACTAGTCTCGCCAATGATTTTTAACGGCTCTTGAGGGACACCTAAATGGTAAACTTGTTGGTGAATTTTTCCTTCACGATAAATGACCAATTCTAATTTATCAGATAGGGCATTAACGACGGAAACACCCACACCATGTAAACCACCAGATACTTTATATGAATTATCATCAAATTTTCCGCCAGCATGTAATACCGTCATAATGACTTCAGCTGCTGAAACTCCTTCTTCTTCATGGATACCGGTTGGAATACCACGACCATCATCTCGTACTGAGACTGAATTATCAGGGTGAATGGTCACTTCAATGTGATGACAATAGCCAGCTAATGCTTCGTCAATGGCATTATCAACAACTTCAAAAACCATATGGTGAAGTCCTGTTCCATCATCAGTGTCACCAATATACATACCTGGACGTTTTCGGACAGCATCAAGTCCTTTAAGTACTTTAATGCTAGAAGAATCATAAGAATTTGACATGGATCTCTCGACTTGTTTGATTTATTTATATCATTCTGTATATTTAGGAAATTATACCAGATTTTATGTGAAAAATCTTATCATTTTCGTCAATCATATGGGTTACTTGGTCTTGGCTAACCGCTGTGATAAACACTTGTGAATTCGCCATTTTTAAGCGTTTAGCTAATAACGCTCGTTTATGATGATCTAATTCTGACGCGAAATCATCAATTAAATAGACACAAGGTTGTGCGCTTTGTTTTGAATAATATTCACCTTGCGCAAGGCGTAGTGCACACATCAATAATTTTAATTGTCCCCGTGATAAGAAATCTTCAACAGGTATATTGTTAATACGCAAACGGATATCGGCTTTATGTGGGCCTAATGAAGTATAGTTGAGTAATCTATCTCGTTCATACTGTTTGTGTAATATGTCGCTATAATTAATGTTTTGTTCCCACCCTTGATAATATTGACAATTAAGCAGATATTCTGGCAAAAAGTCATGGCAGGTTTGTATGATTTCGGGAAAAATATACTGAGAATACTCCGAGCGAATTTGACTTATTTTTTCAGCAATGGGAGCCAGCTCTTTATCCCAAGGTAACAGTTGATTATAACTCGTGGATTGTTTTAATAAGGCATTACGTTGCTTAAATAACCGCTTTAAATTGTTCCATAAATGGATAAATTCAGGATAATGATGAAAACACCCCCAATCAATAAAAGCTCGTCGATATTTAGGCCCACCAATAAGTAAATCAAATCCTTCTGGTGTAATTAATTGAATGGGTAAGAGTTTAGCAAGATCGGTTAATCGAAATCCCTCATCACCATCAATTTTAATTCTATTATCATTATTACGTGCTTTGACTAACCCAATGGTTCGGGTTTGTTGATTAGATGATTCAATTTGGCTAAATAACGTTAATTCAGATTGTTCATGCTGAATAATACGATTGGATTGTATATGTCTAAATGCTCGTCCATGACCAAGCATATAGATAGCTTCAAGTAAGCTAGTTTTACCACTACCATTATCGCCAACAATAAAGTTGAAATGGGGGGATAAACACAGCTCGGTATAAGATATATTACGAAAATGATGGATTTTGATCTGTGAAAGAATCATATAAGCTAAGTTATTCCGGCCTAAGCCGGAAAGGTTAAATTTGATTATAAGCGCATTGGCATCACAACATAAATGGCTGACTGATCATTAATGTCTTCAATTTGTACACTTGATGTGGCATCAGTTAAAAGTAGTTGTACGCTATCGCACTTCAACGTATTTAATATATCTAATAAATAGGTCACATTAAAGCCAATTTCAAGTTCTGCTGAAGAGTATTTTACATCAACCACTTCTTCTGCCTCTTCTTGTTCTGGGTTATTTGCTGTAATTTTTAATTGGTTGTTGTGAACATGAAGTCGGATACCGCGAAATTTTTCATTGGATAAAATGGCGACACGTGATAGCGAATTTCTAAACTCTTCGCACGAAACTTCTAACGGTTTATCGGGATTACGTGGCAATACTCGTTTGTAGTCAGGGAATCTGCCGTCAATCAGTTTTGAGGTGAAGGTAAAATCACCGAGATTAACTCGTAAATTATTATTACCAATTTGGATATTGATAATATCGTCATTATCACTCACCAATTTTGCCAGTTCAATAACGCCTTTTCTTGGTAAAATTACAGAACAAGACGTTGCAATATTTTGACCAATCGGTTGCGAACAAAGAGCAAGTCGATGTCCATCGGTTGCAACAGATTTTAAAAGTCCATCTTCGATTTCAAATAACATACCATTAAGGTAGTATCTTACATCTTGGTTAGCCATCGAAAACTGGACGGCATCGATAAGACGTTTGATTGTTTTTTGTGGTACAGAAAGTTCGACATCGCTTTGCCAATTTTCTAAGTTAGGAAAATCACTGGCAGGTAGTGTAGATAAGGAAAATTTACTTCGACCAGATTGAATCATCAATCGATTGTCATCAACAGTTATTGAAATCTGAGCATTGTTGGGTAAATTTCGACAAATATCAAGAAACTTTCTCGCTGGGACTGTGGTTGCACCGGGTTCGTTTGCTTCCGTAAGCGGGATATGAGCAATCATCTCTATTTCAAGATCGGTTCCCGTCATGGATAGTGTACTATCACTTACTTGTAACAATAAATTGCCTAAAATTGGTAGCGTCGGGCGACTGCTTAAAGGCGCACTAACAAGTTGCAATGGTTTGATAAGTTTTTCTCGATCAATAATAAATTTCATAATGTTGATTCTTTTATTAAGTTGATAATGTTCGAATTAAATTGGAATAATCCTCTTTAATATCATTGCTTTCTTCTTTTAATTCAGCGATCTTTCTGCATGCATGTAATACAGTCGTATGATCTCTTCCGCCAAAGCCATCACCAATTTCAGGAAGACTTTTATTTGTTAATTCTTTTGCTAATGCCATGGCAACTTGCCGCGGTCTTGCAACAGAACGGGAACGACGTTTGGAAAGTAGATCTGATACTTTAATTTTATAATACTCTGCAACCGTTTTTTGGATATTATCAATAGTAATTAATTTTTCTTGTAAGGCAAGTAAATCTTTCAGAGCATCTTTAACAAAATCAATCGTAATGGATTTGCCCGTAAAATTTGCATTGGCAATTACCCGATTTAATGCGCCTTCTAGTTCTCGCACATTAGAACGTAATCGTTTAGCAATAAAAAAAGCGACCTCTTCAGGTAATTTTATATTATTTTCTTCGGCTTTTTTCATCAAAATTGCGACTCGTGTTTCAAGTTCTGGTGGTTCAATCGCAATCGTTAAGCCCCAGCCAAAACGTGATTTTAAGCGATCTTCAACGCCATCAATTTCTTTGGGATAACGGTCTGAAGTTAAAATAATTTGTTGGTTACCTTCTAATAATGAATTAAAGGTATGGAAGAATTCTTCTTGCGATCGCTCTTTATTGGCAAAGAATTGGATATCATCAATCAGTAATGCATCAACAGAACGATAGTAAATTTTGAACTCTTCTATCGCATTATTTTGTAGTGCCTTTACCATATCTTGAACAAATCGTTCCGAATGCATATAGACCACTTTGGCATTACTTTTGACTTCCATGATTTGATTGCCTACAGCATGTAATAAATGGGTCTTACCTAAACCTGTTGAACCGTATAAAAATAGTGGGTTATAAGCTTTTCCTGGATTTTGAGCAACCTGTTTGGCAGCAGCTACTGCGAGTTGGTTGGATTTACCTTCAACAAAGCTATTGAATGTATGTTTATGGTTTATTCCCGAGTGATAGGTATGATTATTATTACTTTCTTTGGTTGTTTTCCAAGCCGGCATTACGTCCGTTTTAGGCTGATTATTTTTAGTTTTTTTTTCCATTGACAATGTTGATCCCACCTCAAGGTATAGCTTTAGGGAATCGTCATTGAAAAGTGTATTGATCAATTGAGATATGTTGTTAAGGTATTTATTTTTTACCCAATCTAATACAAATCTGTTTGGTGCATAAATATAGAGTTTGTTATCAATCATTTCCGCTTGCAATGGGCGAATCCATAAATTGAATTCCGTTGTAGGAAGTTCTTCTTGTAGTTGAGAAAGACATTCTTGCCAGATAGCGGTAGGCACAAATCACTCCTTTAATTTTTATTATTAACAGCACATCGTTAATTATAAACTTTTTTGTGGATAATTTATAGAGTTTTAATGTTTATTCACTAACTTATTAGCAATAAAAAACCCGGATTAACCGGGTTTTTTATTGTTTTGGAAATCGAAAATTAGTGAGTTGTTTCTCTAACTTGTTGAAGGTTAGTTGCTTTCACTTCGATTTGTACACGACGATCTGGTGCTAAACATGCTTTTAATGTAGCGCCACGTTTGCCATTACATTCGCTGCCAGTTACTGGTTGAGATTTACCTACACCACGAGCACTGATGATCTCAGATGGAACACCTTTAGATACTAAGTATTTCATCACAGATTGAGCGCGTTGTTCTGAAAGTTTTTGGTTATAGTTTTCTGAACCGATACGGTCAGTATGACCAATTACAACGATCGCAGTTTGAGTAGGGCTAAGTTTGATAAGATCTTGTAATAATCTATCTAACTCTTCACGACCTTTTTCTTTTAAGTCAGCTTTTGCATAGGCAAATAGAACGTCAGCGTTTAAATCGTAAACTCGTTCAGAAGTTTTAACAACAACTGGAGCTTCAACAGCTGGAGAACCTAAACGGTAAGTGATACCTAAGCTTAAAGTTCCTGCATCTGGAGATGCGTCAGTTTTAGTATGGATATGGTTAACATATTGATACTCTAAACGAGTAGAGAAGTCTTCTGCAAAACGGTAGTCTAAACCTAATGCATAAACTGGAGAAACGTCAGTTTTTGTTCCGCCTTTGCCATAACTTTCTTTAACGTATCCACCGTTTTTCCATTTAGCGATAGTGATCATTGCACCTGCACGACCATAAACATCTAAATCATCAGAGATGAAAGATAATGGATAGCTTAATTTACCAGTTAAAGAAACACCTTGAGCAGAAACTTTACTATGACCTACGTCATAAGTTTTACCTGCATTGTGGTAAGATCTTTTATATTTAGCAGAACCTAACCAATCATAACCTAATTCGAATGCTAAATATGGGTTAGCTTGGAAGCCAAGGAATGCACCACCAGCAACATTACTTTTGTCAGTTGTGCTGATTTTAACATCACGACTAAATGCACGTACTTTACTTTGATCTAAACTATAAAGTTCTGACCAGCCTAATTTACCACCAACGTAAAAAGTGTTGTCTTCATATGCTGCATTTGCCGCAGTAGCTGTTAAGCTCGCAACTGCGATTGCTAGAGCTAATGTTGTTTTTTTCATTTTGTTGCCTCAACTTGAATGTTGTTATAGACGTTGTTTGCTTTCCTTTTAATTAAATTTTACTTTAAATAAAGGATCGATTACTTATTGTTTTTAATTATGATGCACATAATTTGATTTCAATTATAGCATATATTATACGCAGATCTATAATTAATGACACTTTATGTAAAAAAAGTTTACACAATCTTTTAAGTAATTTTATTGATGACGATATAAAAGTCATTGATTGTTGTTGATAATAAGTTCGCCATGATGAAAAAATCGGCTTCTAATTTTTTATCAAATTCATCAGCGCCAATATCCTCATTCTCATCTAAAACACTCGAATCAAATTTTATTCGCTTCAATGTTAAATCATTATTGACAATAAAATTCACACCTCTTTCGTCGATAATTTTCACTTTTGTTATCCATTTTCCCGAATCAAAATGTATCATCATTTCATCACTGGTGATATCTTGATTTTTGCAGCTAATAATCCCGTTTCCTTCAAGTGGATCTTTTAATTCGGCTTGATCACCTAATATAAAAGGTGCAAAGTTCAGTTTTTCTTTGACCCAAGTTGTCATGATTTGCTCAACTGGTTTTTCAATGGAGAGCGGTGTTAATGCAAGAACTCCCAATTCCTTACGTAGAATAGCCAAAATATCTTCTGCTTGCTTAAAACTGCTGGTATCAAGAATAATACGTTTATTTATGGTGTCTATCCATAACCAGTAATGATTGTATTTACTAAATGCTCTAGGCATAAGGTCGATCATGACTTCATCTTTTAACGTTGCCTTTTCATTTTTAGTTAACTTTCTACTCAGTGCTTGTTCTTGTTTATCAATTTTTTCAAGTAGAGCTTGTTTGATAACAGGAGCCGGTAAAAGTTTTGTTTCTTTTTTTATACGTAATAAAAGGTGACCTTGCATATCAACAATAAAATCATCGTGATAATTATCATTATAAGGTGAAACCCAACCCATTTTCATGGTATCTATATTTCCACATGGGGTAAAAGGTACCGATTTGATAGCTTTTTCAATAGCGTTTTTGTCAAGTAAAGTGTCATTATTAAGTTGGTAAATAATGGCATTTTTAAACCAAAGCATAATTTTGATTTCCTAAATTTATTTTAATGATATCCAAACTGTATCAGGATTAATTTGATTAAATCGTTTATCTATATTGTATGGGGTAAATAAAAAGTATTGAAATTAAAATTTATAAGAGACTCCCATATAAAATGAGGTTACAGTGCTTTTGTTAACCATTGGGCTATTAGCTGCATCACCGGTTAATTTGTCGACATGCATGCCACCGAACAGATTAAGATGTTCGGTTAATGCATATTGTGCACCTATTTCGATATAGGGTGTGAAAGATCCGTTAGCATGATAATAGCGTAAACCAGAACGAGAAGATTCTTTATGTGATATCCCATAGTAATAATTATTGTGTTTGTTATTTGCCCAGTTGATACCTATTGTTGGAACAATAATTAAATTACCTAGCATAAATGGTACGCTGTAATCGGCATTGACTAAGATGCTATTACTTTTATTTAGCATGTCTGCTCCAATGCTGCTTGAAAAACTGCCCCAATTGGTATCAATAGAGTACTCAAATTCTGCTAATAATGTTGCATGACGGCTATCAAGCCGTTTTAATTGGCGATTATTTGAGTCGTGTGGTTTGAATTCATTATCAAGATAACGAGCACCGATAGATAAACTTTGATTATCGTTATTAAAAACATACACACCAGCCGATAGATCATCGATAAAAAATGTATCATTATCGTAATCGATATGGGGAACTGGATAATAACTGGAACTATAACCTTTGTAAGGTGAATTTGACCAACCGCCACCAACACCGATAAAAGTAGGATCTGCTAATGCGGTTTCACCAAATCCTAATGCAGATAACGCTAAAATAGGAATTATGCAGTGTGATTTTTTCATAGGGTTTATATCCATTTGGGTAACAATGCTATTCTCTAGCAGAAAATTATTTCGCTGAGTTTGATACTATCGTCACACAATCTATACAGTAATTGTACATTGTAACAAACAATTTTCTTGAATAATAATGCCACATTTTATCGTGTTTGAATATGGATTAGTGAGATAATTATGAGTAAACCAACTTTAGAAATGATTAATAGTCGTCCTGACGATGCAACATTATTAGCTGATGAAGCTAAATATTGCTCTTTTGGTGATACTGTTCATTATGTTGAACCACCAAAGATTTTTGATGGTTGCGAAGGTAGCTACATGTATGATAAAGAAGGTAAAGCTTTCCTTGATTTACAAATGTGGTATTCAGCATGTAATTTTGGCTATGCTAATGAGCGATTAAACAACGTACTTAAAAAGCAAATTGATACTTTACCACAATGTGCTAGCCAATATTTGCATCCAACCAAAATTGAATTAGCTAAAACCATTGCACAAGGTATGGAACAGCGTTTTGGTTACCAAGGACGAGTTCATTTTAACGTTGGTGGATCACAATGTATTGAAGATTCTTTAAAAGTAGTACGTAATGCTACTGGTGGTAAATCATTAATGTTTGCGTTCCAAGGTGGTTATCATGGTCGTACACTTGGCGCATCTTCAATTACTTCTAGTTATCGTTACCGTCGTCGTTATGGTCATTTCGGTGATCGTGCTATGTTTGTTCCTTTCCCATATCCGTTCCGTCGTCCAAAAGGCATGACCGCAGAAGAGTATGGTGAACACTTAGTTGCTGAGTTTGCACGTCTATTTGAAACAGAATACCACGGTGTATGGGATCCAAAAGTAGGACAAGCTGAATATGCTGCATTTTATGCAGAACCATTACAAGCTACAGGTGGTTATATTGTTCCACCTCGTAACTACTTTAAAGGTTTGAAAAAAGTATTAGATCAATATGGAATTTTATTGGTTGTTGATGAAATCCAAATGGGCTTTTATCGTACTGGTAAACTTTGGTCAATTGAGCATTTTGATGTTAAACCTGATGTGGTTGTTTTTGCCAAAGCGTTAACCAATGGTCTTAATCCACTAGGTGGTTTATGGGCACGTGAAGAGTTGATTAACCCTGAGGTGTTCCCTGTCGGCTCAACGCATTCAACGTTTGCTTCTAATCCATTAGGTACAGCAGTTGGTCTTGAAGTGTTAAAAATGACGTCAGAAACTGATTACGAAACCATGGTTATGGAAAGTGGTGCTTACTTCCTTGAAGGTTTAAAAACACTTGAGAAGAAACATAAAGAGATTGGTGAAGTTGATGGTTTAGGTCTTGCGCTTCGTGCCGAAATCTGTACCGAAGATGGTTTTACCGCTAACAAAGCGTTAGTAGATAAAATGGTGGATATCGGTATGTCAGGTGATCTTGATTGGAAAGGTAATAAAATGGGCTTGGTGCTTGATATCGGTGGTTATTATAAAAACGTGATCACTTTTGCTCCATCGCTACATATTACTCGTCAAGAGATTGATCAAGGTATCGAATTACTTGATCAGTTAATTACCCGAGCGAAAAAAGAACTTTAATTGTTAATTTCTAACCTTCCCGTCAACTCATGTTGGCGGGACTGCACATGATAGCCAATCGTTTAAATATATTTATGAAATACATCAATCAGCTAGAACCTAATGAATTAGTCGACAATTTTTTGACTTATCCACCGCAAGATTTTACGGCGTGGTTGAGTGAAAATGGTGTGCCTGCTTTTGCTGCAAAGTTTGATTTATTAACTACTGCTGATGATGATTTTAAGCATAAGATCCAAAAACTCCCTTTTTTTAAAAAATGGCGACATTGGTTACAGCCGAAAACTTGTTTTATAGGAACAACCGTTTCTGAATATGCTCTATTGACCGATCAGGTAGAAGCAGAACAGTTAGCGGATAACATTAAAACCGCATATACAAAAAAGTCTCCTTTTGTTATTGTCAAAGATTTGCCTTTATCCTCGCCTTTACTTAGCGAACAAGACAATCATTATTCAAACCAGCTTATTTCGGCATTAAAAACAAGAGGATTTATTGAAGTTGAAGGACAAGCATTAGCTTGGTTACCGATTGATTTTAGTGATTTAAATGATGTGTTTTCACGATTTTCGTCCAGCCGTCGTAAGAATTTTAGACGTAAATTAAAAGCTCGCGAAAAATTAGAGATTAAGGTTTTGCATAGTGGTGATGAGTGCTTTTTTGATGATGAGGTGTTAGATCATTATTATCAACTTTACCTCAATGTTTATCAACAGAGTGAGGTTCATTTTGATCTACTGACCAAACCGTTTTTTATTCAATTGCTGCAAAGTAAATCTATCCAAGCACGCATTTTTACCTATTATCACGATAATGAACTTATTGGCTACAATATCTGTTTTGTCGTAAATAATATGTTGGTCGATAAATATATTGGCCTGGTTTATCCTCAAGCTCGTGACTTTAATCTTTATTTTGTTAGTTGGTTTTTTAATCTGGAATATGCTATTGAGCAAGGATTTAGTCACTATATTGCGGGTTGGACAGATCCTGAGGTTAAACGATCGTTAGGTGCGCAATTTACTTTAACCAAACATTTGGTTTACATCCGTAATCCATTATTAAGATTTATTTTAAGCAAATTGATTGGTCATTTTGAAAGTGACAAGGAGAAAGTAGCATGACATATCCTATTATACTCAATTTCGATCAGAGTGTAGGCGAGATTAATAATGCTAAAATAATTGATGTAACTCAGTGGCAAGATACGATTCGCTTTGGTTGCTCTGAAAAAAAATTCTGCCAATTTAAAGCTGAATTACAGCAATCCTTACCTGAACATTATGGTACAGTCTTTATGGGAAGTGGTGATTATCACCATATTTCATTGCTGCTTATTGAACGGTTGGCTAAACACTATTCCGCCGATAATTCAATCCAAGTAATTGTGTTTGATAATCATCCTGATAATATGCGCTATTTATTTGGTATTCATTGTGGTTCATGGGTTAGCTATGTGGCAAGTTTACCTTTTGTCAGTCATGTTCATGTGTTAGGTATCACATCTCATGATATTGGACTTTCCCATTTTTGGGAAAATAGATGGAAACCCCTTTTTCAGAAAAAACTGACGTATTGGAGTTTGGATGTCAATGTATCGTGGGCAAAAAAAATAGGTTTGGGGCAAGCTTTTCGCCATTTTTCTACTCCAGATGATCTGATTGCTAGTTTCTTATCCGAACAATACCATAGCGCTGAACCTGTGTATTTATCGATAGATAAAGATGTATTAAGTGAAAAGGTCATTCACACTAACTGGGATCAAGGTCAATTACAAACTTATCATCTGCTTGATACCATTACTTCGTTAAAGCAACGTATTGTGGCAAGTGATATCACTGGTGAATTGTCAATATGGCAACCCTCTAATTGGTTCAAACGGTTGCTGAGTTCATTAGATAAACAACCCACTATTGATGCAGATAACTTACACAATTGGCAACAAGCACAACATCAGCTTAATTTAACATTATTAAAAGCTTTATCAGTATAACGACAAGTTTAGAAGCTGTAGCTGGTTATTTTAGAAATCAACTACAGTTTGAATTAACTTTTATTGATGATTATCAGCGTTTTGCTTAGCCAATTGGCTTTCCGCTAAAGCTAAAAACAAGATACCTGATACAATAAGAATGGTGCCAATTAACTTATATAATGTGATTGGTTCATGAAACAGCCATATCGAAGCTATCATGACCGTGACAACTTCAAAGTGAGAGGCAGCAAAAGCCGGCCCAACAGGAGCTTTTTTTAATAAAGTCATCCAAGTAAAAAAAGTTAAAACATAACCAGCGATAGAGATATATATCCATGGATTAGTAAATACCCTGACTAACCAATCAACACTCATTGCTAGTGGTTCGGCATGGATGGCAGTTAATTTAAAGCTACATTGTGCAATAGTATCGAAAAAAAGCAATATCGTAAAACCGATTAAATAGAATCTAGCCATATTAAGACATCCCTACAAAGATTACGCCAGCAGTAATGAGTAACATACCAATGAGTCGGTAAACAGTTAATAGTTCTTTGAAAAGCACTCGACCAACTAACATAATGGTGATGATATTAAATGATGCCAGCAACACCCCTTGAGAAAGTGGAACCAATGTTAAAAATGCTAACCATAATAAAAATTCTGCAACGTAAGAAATTATACCAATCCAGATCCAATGATTTTTAGCCAAATCAACCCAGTAATACCAGCCATCTCGATTATTAGGGGCGGTTGCTGCATATTTAAAAGCAACTTGCCCTAATGTATCAAAACAGATATTACTAACCCAAAGTATAATCACTAATAGCGACATTATGAATTGGTTCCTTCTGCTATTTCATTGAAGAATGATGCGCACTCTTTAATGACTTCACGACGTTGGCTATCAATTGTAATTAAATGATAACTATCATTAAGTACCACTAATTTTTTTGATCCTGAAACATGTTTCTCAACTAATTTAGCGTTGGTTTCAATATCAGCTATGTCATCATGACCGGAATGCATAATCAAACACGGTGAAGTCACCTTAGGTAGTGCTTGGCGAACGTTTTTAGCTAACAATTGCATTTCGGCCAGTGCAGGAAAAGGATTTCCAGCAAGTCCGGCAGATGCCGCATCACCACTCAGCATACTTTCCGATACAACGGCTCGGATCCGCTCATCTTTAAGCCCATAAGGTGGCTTTTCGATGAAAGAAACCTTTTGGAAAAGCCCCAGTTTTTTCAAATACACCAGCAAGAAAAAGAATTTTTTAGCCCAAAATGGCATGCTCCAACCATCATAATAAAAAGTTGGTGCTAAAACACCCACACCTTTAATTTGCTCTGGTCTATCTGATGCAAGTTTAAGCGCAAGGAGTGCGCCCATGGATAAACCGGCAACAAAAACATTATCAACATGTTTTGCTAAAAAATCAGCACCATCTTTTACACTTTGATACCAATCTTGCCAAGTGGTTTTACAAAGATCCTCTTCAGTACCACAGTGACCCGCTAATTGTATAGCATACACGGTAAATCCGGCTTTATGTAAACCATTAGCTAAAATACGCATTTCGTTGGGTGTACCTGTTAAGCCATGTATCAAAAGTACACCATTTTTGTTACCCGGTAAAAAATAAGATAAATCTTCAATTGTACTCATTATTATTCCTAATTATTTTACCATCATGACAGGGATAAGAGCATCTTGAGTCTTTTTCAGTGCTGTCGTGACATCGGCAAAACGTTGAATAGCACAGTGTTCAATCTTGTTGGTTTCACAATATTGAATCAATTTGTCTTTTGCAAATACAAAATCCACATTATGAGATACACAATAATCGGATGTGCCATCACCTACATACAGTATTTGTGGAAAGAATTGTTGTTTTTTAACATGATTACATTTGCAATTTCCACTTTGTTTAATACAGTTTTTATTCGCATAAGGAAATTCAAGACGCCAACTACGCCCATTATCATGCATTAATTTATTGGCATATATCGGGATATGTGTTATACCGTGTCGTTTTAAAACAAATTGAATTGCGTAATCTAACCCATCACTCACAATATGAACTGGGATATTATTCTGTTCAGTATAATCAATGAATGATTTAAACGTTGAATCAATTTCGATTTGTGATAAAACGTGATTGAGTTCATCTAAACTGGCATCCATTAAGGCAATTTGTTTACTCATGCACTCTTGGGAGCCAATTTTACCGTTAACCCATAACTCTTCAAGCTCATCACAACCATCTTGACCAAAATGACTCAGCAATGTATCTGTCACATCTTTGACACTTATGGTGCCATCGAAGTCACACAAAACAATAGGAGTTTGATGTTGTGTATAAGATGGTGTATATAGATGACTAGTAATTGATGAAAAAGTATTCATATTTGAAATAAAAATAGTCTATTTATATATATTGGCGCAAATTTTCTCACAGAGTCGCTTTGAACATTGTAGGCTCTTTGTATATATTTTGTAACGAAGTTAAAATTGTCTGTATAATAAGGATTCTTTTAGCACAATTTACGGTAATGAGAACCTAAGATGAGTGAACGTATTTTAATCATTGAAGATGATCAAAGGTTAGCTAATTTAATAAAAGTTTATCTGGTTCGCCAAGGATATCTTGTTGATTGGCATAATAGTGGTGAAGGTGCAGAAGAAAAAATTCAAGAAATAAATCCCGATTTGGTTATTTTAGATGTGATGCTTCCCGAAAAATCTGGTTTTGATATCTGTCGAGATATACGAACATGGTTTACAAACTATATTCTTATCATGACGGCGAGTGAAGATAATATTGACGAAATTGTCGGTTTGGAATTAGGAGCAGATGACTATCTGGCAAAACCAGTCGAGCCAAGGTTATTATTGGCACGCATTCGAGCTTTATTAAGACGAAAGCAAATTGAATTCGATAAAGAAGTAAATAAAGATCCCGTCACGGCAACGAATAATAAAACGTTGATTTTTGATAATCTGATTATCGATGATGAAAATCGAAAAGTATTACTCGAAGGTCAAGAAATCGATCTCACCACAGCAGAGTTCGATCTGCTTTGGTTGTTGGCAAATAATGCAGGTAAAATTTTATCTCGAGATGATATTTTTTCTCAAGTTCGTGGTATAGATTTTGATGGAACGGATCGTTCTATCGATGCTCGTATTTCTCGATTACGACGCAAGTTACTTGATGATCCTGATAACCCTTCACGTATTAAAACGGTTCGTGGGAAAGGTTATCTATTTATGAGAGAAGGGGATAATCATTGAGACAATTATTAGCAAAACCGCTGTTTTTTAATCGTCGGATTGTTTTTTATCTGGTTATCTTACTTTCACTACAATGTATTATTGCCTATGGTGCACTACTCGTTTTTGATTCGTTGCCTTCTTCATTAACGGATATTCCTGATGACCACATTGTCTTTCGTGAATCACAACGAGGTACGGTCAATCTGATTCGAATGCAAATTAATGAGAATAAAGATCGTCCTCTGCAAGAAGTGGTAGATGAACTGCAACCCTATTTTGGGTATCCGATTGAAGTTTTACCGAGTCATACTTCGTTACCCCATTCCATCAATAAAGAGCTAGCAGAACTTGGATTTGCCTATGATGGTGACAAAGAAGTGGTCTATATTGATTTAAAAGAGGGGCATCTTCTTCAGCTAGGCCCTATTATGATGCGGGATATTCTAGAATCAAACACGATGTCTTTAAGTGTTTTTCTCGTTATTTGGGCGCTTTTTAGTGCAATTGTCTTTTTTATTTTAATCTATTTTGCGTTTAGTGCTGTTTGGAAGGATTTGGTTAGCATTAGACAGACAGCCGAACAGCTTGGTCAAGGAAACCTTAAAGCGCGCACTGAAAATGTTAAAGGCTGGTTATTTAAACCGTTAGCAAATGTGTTAAATAATATGGGAACACACATTGAGCATTTAGTTAGCACTAATCAAACCATTTCGCATGCAATGGCGCATGAACTTCGTACGCCACTGGCTCGTATGCGATTTGAGCTCAGTATGCTCGAAGAATGTGATGATGTACAAGAAAAGTTATTGCTGCAAAAAGGAATGAGCGATGATATTAATGAACTTGAAACGCTCATTAATGCCAGTTTAAGTTACTTTAAAATGCAGCAAAGTAATATTGAGTTAAATTTAACGTCGGTATCACTCAAGCAGTGGGCGGAAAAAGTTTGTCAATCTCTCGAATTATTCAAACCTAAAGGATTTGAGTTAGTTTGTCACAGTCAAGACGTAAAAGCGCTTATTGATACTAATCTGGTTGAAACCATAGTTAAGAATTTATTACTTAATGCGTTCAAATATGCAACGCATAAAGCGGTTTTAAATATTACAAAACAGAACAATCGAGTTATTATAGAGATTGATGACGATGGTCCCGGTATCCCGTTTGATGCACGTGAAAAAATTTTTATGCCTTTTGCAAGGCTTGATACCAGTCGAACTCGTTCAACAGGTGGATATGGTCTTGGATTAGCTTATGTAAAATTAATGGCAGAATTTCATAATGGGAAAGCATTTGTTGTCACTAGCCCTTTAGGCGGTGCAAGATTTGTTGTTTCAATAAAGTCTGGTGAAGAATAATTTTATTGGGAATTCGTTTTTAGAAAACAGAAAAGCATATCAATTCAAATCATGCTGTTTTTTCATTTCAGAAAAACAAAAAATTTGTTATATTCTCAAGTCAAATGAGATAAGTAACCAAACTAATAGTTAAAATTTTGTATTAGTTAACAACAATCAGAGGTTTTTATGAGCGGTTCACTACCGACCGAGACAGAGACACGTCCAACTAACTTTATACGTCAAATTATCGATGCAGATCTTGCAGCAGGAAAATATAAAACGACGCATACACGTTTTCCTCCAGAACCAAATGGTTATTTGCATATTGGTCATGCCAAATCAATTTGCTTAAATTTTGGGATTGCTCAGGATTATCAAGGTAAATGTAATTTACGTTTTGATGATACTAATCCTGTTAAAGAAGATGTCGAATATGTTGAATCGATAAAAGAAGATGTTCGTTGGTTAGGGTTTGAGTGGGATGGTGAAATTTGTTACTCATCTGATTATTTTGACCGATTATATGAATATGCGATTGAGTTAATTAATAAAGGATTAGCCTATGTTGATGAGCTTTCGCCTGATGAAATTCGTGAATATCGTGGTACGTTGAAAGAACCGGGTAAAAATAGTCCTTATCGTGATCGTAGCATTGATGAAAATTTAGCATTATTTATTCAAATGAAAGAAGGTAAATTTGCTGAAGGTAAAGCATGTCTAAGAGCAAAAATTGATATGGCTTCACCTTTCATTGTTATGCGTGATCCGGTGTTATATCGTATTAAATTTGCAGAACATCACCAAACAGGCAATAAATGGTGTATTTATCCAATGTACGATTTTACCCACTGTATATCTGATGCGATTGAAAATATTACTCACTCACTCTGTACGCTTGAATTTCAAGACAATCGTCGTTTATATGACTGGGTATTAGATAACATAACGATTGAAGCTCGCCCACATCAATATGAGTTTTCTCGATTAAATTTAGAGTATGCTATTACCTCTAAACGGAAATTAAATTTACTCGTATCAGAAAAAATTGTTGATGGTTGGAATGATCCTCGTATGCCAACTATTTCGGGTCTCCGTCGTCGAGGTTATACGCCTGCTTCAATTCGAGAATTTTGCCGTCGAATTGGTGTGACGAAACAAGAAAACACGGTAGAGATGAGTACGCTTGAATTTTGTATCCGTGAAGATCTTAACGAAAACGCGCCGCGAGCGATGGCTGTTCTTGATCCTGTTAAAGTGGTAATTGAAAACTATTCTGAAACAATTGATGAAGTTCTCAACGTGCCTAATCACCCAAATCGTCCTGAACTTGGTCATCGTGAAGTGCCATTCACTCGTGAGCTCTATATCGATCGTGCTGATTTTAGAGAAGAAGCTAACAAAAATTACAAACGTTTAGTATTGGGTAAAGAAGTGCGCTTACGAAATGCTTATGTCATTCGTGCTGATCGGGTTGAAAAGGATTCACAAGGCAATATTCAAACGATTTATTGTAGTTATGACCCTGCCACTTTAAATAAAAATCCGGAAGATGGACGCAAAATTAAAGGCGTTATTCATTGGGTTTCAGCCAAATTTGCTAAACCAGCAGAAATTCGTCTTTATGATCGTTTATTTAATACGCCTAATCCTGGGGCAGCAGACGATTTTTTATCAACCATTAACCCAAGCTCTTTAATCGTTAAACAGGGTTTTGTTGAGCCAAGTTTACAAAATGCTGAAGTTGGACATGCTTATCAATTTGAACGTGAAGGATACTTCTGTTTAGATAGTAAATATGCAACCAATGACAATTTAGTATTCAACCGAACGGTTGGGTTAAGAGATAGTTGGAACGAAGCTTAAATTAACCAGATTTGCCGACATCATGTCGGCAAATCACTTTTTAAATGTGATTACTCACCGATTTTAAACAATTTTGTTTGTTGATCTAAATAGCTGAGAATATCTGGCATTCGGTATTTACCGGCCATTGATTGTATGTTTTTAGCTGCACTCGTTAGTGCTACACCAACTGAGGTTACATAAAGCGGGTGTTTACTATGACCTCGGACAACTTCCATTAAATAGTCACTATTGCCTGCAAAAGGTTTTTTAGCAACGCCGATAATAGGTACTTTTTTATTTAAAGCATTATATAAATGCCCACCCAAACCTATTTTACCTTCATTTAAATGCACATAACCATCAATGATAATTGTTGAAATTTTATTAAGATCAACTTTATTGAGCAGGGATAAAATGCAAGGTAATTCACGTTGATAAAATTGACCAGATTGATAAGGAGCAACATTATCTTGATAGTCAGTAATTATACTTTGAATGTCAGATTTTGAATCGCACCAATGATTAAATAACACCCCCACTGTTTTTGCTCGAGTATCGATATAATAAACATCAATTGCAAGTATCATATTAAATTCCGTTTCGATAAAACTTATTGATCATTAAATCAATATACTGAGATTAATTTAGTAAAACAAGTCAGTATTTTTAATAATTGGAGTGATTAATTTGATTAAATTTTGTTTTTTTTAACATTATAAATAACTTAATTTTTATACTTTATTTTATATTCATAATAAGAAATAGCCATAAATAAAAATAATAATCTAACACATAGGGTTAGTTAACCCTATGTGAAATATGTAATTTACTATTTATTAGCCTCATTATTTTCAACCTTTATTTTTGGCGGTAATGGTGCTAAATAACCGATGATTAGCATCAGTATTGCTATAGCAATAAATGCAAATGCTTTCAATAATCCCTCAAGTTCAATGCTATCAATCAAAATTAACTTGATTACGACAATAGTTTGGAGTGTTACTCCTGTAAACCATGTAATACGTTGTTGATAACGATGACCAATAGTGACTAAGACAACGGCAACAAGCGTCCATATAAGTGAAATTGTTGCTTGAATGATTTTGGAATTCCATAATTGATAAAACGACCAAGGTATATCAAGCCATTGACTTAAGCATCTCAAAATCATACTGTTGGTCCATAAACAAGCCATGACAATTAATAGTATGGTAGCAAAATTAGGCAATTTTTGATTAATGTTAGACAGACTAATTTTCTGATCATCAAATTGTATGAAATAAGCGCTGAATTTTATCCAAATTCGAATCATGAGTAAGGCAAAAATTGCACTCAATTCAAGCGGATTAAATATTGGTATATAAGGCCAATTGATTATTTGACCACTATAAAAGATAAATATGAATAATTTCACAAATAAATAAATTATGATAGGGGCTAAACCTATTAACCAATAAGTTTTACTAATCGCAAAATGAGTTAATAATCTTTTTTTAACAAGAAGATAAAATAATAATACAATACCGCTATCCAGGAAGAATAATGTACAGTATTGAATAGTCTCTAAGCTTAGTGGTAATAAACTTAAACTATTCTTAATTTCAAAGAATAACCAATCTAAAGTCATCAAAAACAAACTAATATGCAGGATTAAATAAAAATAATTTTGAGCCTTAATTAATCTGTCTTTGATAATATACAAATAAAAATAGCAACTCAAAAAGGCGATTGCCCAAACCATGTTCCAGTTAGTCGTCAATAAATTAGTATCAAATAAGAATTTTTCATTGATTAATCGTAAAAATAACATGATCGGCCAGAGCAGTAAAACAGCAAATTTGAGCATAGTCCATTTTAGTTTTTGACCGATGTAATACCAGACCCATGTAGCAATTAGGAAAGCTAAAAGTAAAATTGGTAGTTTATGTGCTATTTGGTCAATTCTTATAATGCTATATAGAATCCAGATTACCCAAGCGTGGCTAGCCAATACAAAAAATACGATTTTGAAAATGTTACCCCAATTATTTTGATTACAGTAATAGTGCCAAATAAGAGCATTAATCAGTAAAATCAGGCTAATCAATCCTAAAAAGAGTATATTTTCTGTGACGGTAAAGACTAAATTAGGCAAATTATAACATAAGTATAGCAAACTAAATGTATTAATGAATGCCCCTAGCATGGCAAATTTGAACTGTCTGTTATTGAGCATTACCCAACTTAATGCAGTGCCTTCAAACAACCAAATTAATACTGTCCATTCAAGATTAAACCAAAGAGCAATCGCTAATGTAATAAAAGAGAGTCCTATTGCAATACCAAACAATGAACTTGTTCTTGATGTAAATCGATTGTAATGTAACGTGATAAAAAATATTGTTAAATAAAATATTCCAAATCCCAATGAAGAAAATGTCGGTCCAAGCGGCCATTGTCGCGTAATAGCATATTGCAACATGAAGGCAGTTATAGGGGTGCCAAAAAATAAAATAATATCAATAATATGTGGATGGTTTTTTTTATTAGTTTTAGGACCAGCTAATGAGGTAGCTAAAATGCCATAGGTTATCATGTTAACGATGATAAAAAACTGGCATTCAGTATAAAATTCTGGGCGAAAATTAATTATTCCCCATGATGAGGTAATTACAAAAGTAAATACAAATCCTATTAAGTTAAGTATTCGCCATGATTGCCAAATACTAATTACTAAAATTGCACTCGAAATGACGGAATAATAACTGAATAATGTAATGTGATTATCTGAATTTGTTGATAACAATATCGGGGCTAAATAGCCACCAATACTGGCAATAATTGCCAAACTCATTGCGCGTTGTAAAACAGCGAATAAAACGCTCACTGAACAAAGGGTGATTAATAAAATAATAGCAACTAAGAATGGAATAAGTGCATAAAGTTTACAGGCTGCAAATATAGTTAAATATAAAATACCTACAGAACCGCCTTGTAATATTAGGGCATATATCCGTTTTTTTGTGCGTAAATACCAACCAAACACAAATAATACTAAACCTAAGATCAGTGCACCAAAAATACGAACATTAGGTAAGATTAATTGATTTTCAATACTATGCTTAAATAAATATGAAAGACCAAAAAATAGGATAATAATGCCAACCTTAGCTATCAAATTGCCTTGAAAAAGCCAGGTAAAAAACGAATTGAAAACACTGGGGTTTTTGCCTTGTTTGGTTGATTGATTTCTTGATGGCGAGCTTTCCCATGGTTGATGTTGTGATGTTTGTGTTGACGTTACCGGTTGAATATTGGTTAGTTGTTGTAAATCATTGGTGTTTTCTGATTGCTCAACATATTCAGGTTTTTTTTCAGCGATTTTTACATCCTGTTCAATAGTGGCTTTGAGGTTGGAATGAACAAGATCAGATTCTACCGACTTAGTATTGTTTTCTGTTAATTCATAACGTTGAATTTTTTTTGTTAGCTCATTAATTTGAGATTGTAAATTGTCTAAACTTGAATTCAAACATAAACTGATTATTATCACTATTGAAATCAGTAGAACGAAAATCAATAGTATTGTAAATGTGCTTATCATATTTCTTATATTTCTGAGATATTTTTTTATTAGTTACGGTATATTATATGTAATCGATAACAAATAACAAGGTGAATTACAACACAATAAATGTTTTAAAGATAGCCACATTGTTTACTTTCTTTTATACTATTAGTCTATTTTTTTTACCTGTTTTTGGCTTAAAAAGAGTAATTAGCATGAAAATTTTAGCTGGTTCTTCTGCTGTATCTGCATTTCGTATTCATAAACTTCTCTCTGCTTGTTCTGAACAATCTATCCCTATTATGAGTGTTGAAGCACAATATTTGCATTTTATTGATTTGAAAGGTGAATTAACTTTTGCCCAGCAGCTAACCCTTGAGAAATTATTACAATACGGGCCTAAATCGGCTCAAATCACTGTTTCGAACAAATCAAACAAAACGCTTTTTTTAGTTATACCAAGAATAGGGACAATTTCACCATGGTCATCAAAAGCCACCGATATAGCGCATAATTGTGGTTTACGACAAATTCAACGCATTGAGCGAGGCATTGCTTATTATATTCAAACGAGTTCACCGTTGACTGATATACAAAAAAACGATTTTTTGGCATTCATTCATGATCGAATGATGGAAACAGTTTTGACTTGTCTGGAACAAGCAGAACAGTTATTTAAAGTCGAACAACCTGTTCCTGTGACTACTATTGATTTGTTAGGTCAGGGGCGTAAGGCATTAGAAGCGGCAAATATTAAATTAGGCTTAGCGTTAGCGTCAGATGAAATGGATTATTTAGTTGAAAACTTCCAAAAACTCAATCGTAATCCAACGGATGTCGAGCTTTATATGTTTGCGCAAGCAAATTCAGAACATTGTCGACACAAAATTTTTAATGCCGATTGGGTTATAGATGGTGAAAAACAGCCTAAATCGCTGTTTAAAATGATTAAAAATACTTATGAAAAGACACCCGATTATGTTTCTTCTGCATATAAAGATAATGCGGCGGTGATGGATGGCTCTCAAGTTGGACGTTTTTTTGCTGATAGCGATAATCAAACTTACGGTTATCATCAGGAATATGCCGATATTTTGATGAAGGTTGAAACACATAATCATCCCACAGCGATATCACCTTGGCCAGGCGCAGCAACGGGTAGTGGGGGGGAAATTCGTGATGAAGGCGCAACCGGACGAGGCGCAAAACCGAAAGCGGGTTTAGTCGGATTTTCGGTTTCCAATTTGCGTATCCCCCATTTTGAGCAACCGTGGGAACACGATTTTGGTAAACCTGACCGAATTGTCAGTGCGTTAGATATTATGCTCGATGGCCCATTAGGTGGTGCTGCATTTAATAATGAATTTGGTCGCCCTGCGCTATTGGGGTATTTTCGTACCTATGAAGAATACGTTAATAGCCACAATGGTTATGAGCTTCGTGGTTATCATAAACCAATAATGCTTGCCGGAGGCATGGGCAATATTCGTCGAGAACATATTCAAAAAGGTGAGTTTCCTGCTGGTTCTAAGTTAATTGTGTTAGGTGGGCCGGCAATGAATATTGGTTTAGGAGGAGGTGCGGCATCATCAATGGCATCGGGACAATCTGATGCAGATTTAGATTTTGCGTCAGTGCAGCGTGATAATCCCGAAATGGAACGTCGTTGTCAGGAAGTCATCGATCGGTGTTGGCAACTTGGCAAAAATAATCCTATTTTATTTATTCACGATGTAGGGGCTGGTGGTCTCTCAAATGCGATGCCAGAGCTGGTCAGTGATGGTGGCTGTGGTGGTCAATTTGAATTACGGAAAATTTTAAGCGATGAACCCGGAATGTCACCGCTAGAGATTTGGTGTAATGAATCACAAGAACGTTATGTTCTCGCCATTCACCCAGATAGTCTTGATGTATTTGATGAACTTTGTCAACGTGAACGCGCACCGTATGCGGTAATTGGTGAAGCTACGTTTGATAAAACGGTGGCACTACATGATGAGTATTTTAATAATAATCCGATCGATTTACCTTTAGATGTTTTATTGGGTAAAACACCTAAAATGTTAAGAGAAGTCAAAACACAACAAGCACATGGCGATAATTTTTCAACGGCTGATATCAATTTATATGATGCGGTTAAACGGGTTTTACATTTACCGACCGTTGCTGAAAAAACGTTTTTAATTACTATCGGTGATCGCACTGTTACCGGTATGGTTGCACGAGACCAAATGATTGGGCCATGGCAAGTACCGGTCGCTGATTGTGCTGTGACAACGGCGAGTTTAGATAGTTATTATGGTGAAACCATGTCAATGGGGGAACGGGCACCGGTTGCTTTACTTAACTTTGCTGCCTCGGCAAGACTTGCCGTGGGTGAAGCCATTACCAATATAGCGGCAACTAACATTGGCGATATCAAGCGAATTAAGCTTTCAGCTAACTGGATGGCTGCAGCAGGCCACCCAGGTGAAGATGCTGGACTTTATCATGCCGTAAAAGCGATTGGTGAAGAATTATGCCCAATATTAGGGTTGGCCATTCCAGTTGGTAAAGACTCCATGTCGATGAAAACCACATGGCAACAAAATGGTGAACAACAATCGGTAACCTCACCATTATCGTTAGTCATTTCGGCTTTTGCTCGTGTTGAAGATGTCCGTAAAACAGTAACTCCCCAATTACGAGTTGATGTTGATAATACTTTATTACTTGTTGATCTTTCCAAAGGTCATCAAGCACTGGGTGCGACTGCATTGGCACAGGTTTATCGTCACTTAGGGCAAAAAACAGCTGATGTACATGATGCTAAAGAGCTTTTAGCTTTTTATCAGGCTATCCAAACGCTTATCAATCAAGATGCGTTACTTGCTTACCATGATCGCTCAGATGGCGGATTAATTATCACATTAGCTGAAATGGCTTTTGCCAGTCATTGTGGGATTGATGTTGATATTGCAGCATTAGGTCACGATATGATTGCCACCCTGTTTAATGAAGAACTGGGTGCTGTCATTCAGGTGGCAAACGAGCATCTGGAAAGTGTCATGGCATGTTTTAATCAATATGGATTGTCACATACCGTTCATGTGCTTGGTGAAGCAAAGACGGGGCAACAATTTATTATTCGCAACAACTCAGCTGTAGTTTACAGTGAATCACGTACCACGTTACGAACATGGTGGGCTGAAACCACCTGGCAGATGCAACGTCTACGTGATAATCCACAATGTGCAGATCAAGAACATCAAGCGAAACAAAACGAAAGTGATCCTGGTTTAAGTGTAAAACTTACCTTTGATCCTCAGAATGATATTGCTGCTCCTTATATAGTTAAAGGCGTTAAACCCAAAGTCGCCATTTTACGTGAACAGGGCGTTAATTCCCATGTTGAGATGGCTGCTGCATTTGACAGAGCGGGGTTTGATGCCATTGATGTGCATATGACGGATTTATTAAAAGGTCGTGTATCATTGAGTCAATTTAGTACATTGGTTGCTTGTGGTGGTTTTTCTTATGGTGATGTTTTAGGTGCAGGTGAAGGTTGGGCAAAATCAATATTGTTTAACGAAAAAGTTCGACAAGAGTTTGAAACATTCTTTCAACGTGATAACACTTTATCATTAGGCGTCTGTAATGGTTGTCAAATGATGTCAAATTTGAAGGATTTGATCCCTGGTGCAGAATTATGGCCTCGTTTTGTTCGTAATGTATCGGAACGTTTTGAAGCTCGCTTTAGCTTGGTACAAATTCAACAAAGCCCTTCTTTACTATTAAGTGATATGGCAGGTTCGCATATGCCAATCGCAGTTTCACATGGTGAAGGACAAGTCGAAACGCGTGATCAAGCGCATCTAAATGCGTTAGAAGCATCAGGTTTAATTGCTGTTCGTTATATCGATCATTTTGGACAAGTGACCGAGCAATATCCAGCTAATCCTAACGGTTCACCAAATGGAATAACTGCTGTCACATCACAAGATGGTCGAGCAACGATTATGATGCCGCACCCTGAACGAGTGTTTCGAACGGTAACAAATTCATGGCATCCTGAAAATTGGGGAGAAGATAGTCCTTGGATGCGTATTTTCCGTAATGCACGTAAGCAACTAGGCTAAAAAAATCGCCGGCAAATTGTCGGCGATAGCATTTTATCTAAACTAACATATTTATGATTGTAGTGACTGTTTTTGTCGATTAAGTAATGGTTTTCCTAAAAGAGTATTCATTTTTCGTAACAGCTGATCGGTTGTTTCCCAATTAATACAAGCATCCGTCACCGATACACCATATTTAAAGTTTTCTTTCGGTTGTTCGGAAGATTGATTGCCTTCGTTTAAATTACTTTCAATCATCACGCCAATAATAGCATTATTACCTTGTTCAATTTGGTCAATGATTGAGTTAGCAACAATGGGTTGATTTCGATAATCTTTATTAGAATTAGCATGGCTGCAATCAATCATAAGATTAGGTAGTAAGCCTGCTTTTTGCATTTGGATCTCACAGAGTGCAACATTTTCAGCATCAAAATTAGGTGCTTTACCACCTCGTAAAATGACATGTCCATTTGGATTGCCCAGTGTTTGAAGTACGGTAACTTGTCCTTGCTGATTAATTCCGACAAAACGGTGTGCCATTGAAGCCGATTTCATCGCATTTATAGCGACATCTAAGCTACCATCAGTCCCATTTTTAAAACCAACAGGCATTGAAAGACCCGATGCCATTTCACGATGAGTTTGTGATTCTGTTGTTCTTGCCCCAATTGCAGCCCAACTAATTAAATCACCAATATATTGCGGTGTGTTGGGATCGAGAGCTTCGGTCGCGATTGGTAACCCAATTTTGACAATATCAAGTAATAATTTACGTGCTTTTTTTAGACCAAATTCAATATCAAACGAACTATCCATATGCGGATCATTGATCATACCTTTCCAACCAACAGTGGTTCGTGGTTTTTCAAAATAGACACGCATAACAATAAATAGATTATCTTTAACTTCGTCAGCTAGTTTTTTTAACTTATGTGCATATTCAATGGCAGCATCAGTATCATGAATAGAGCAAGGGCCGCATACAATTAATAAGCGGTGATCTCGGCGTTCTAAAATATCAACTATGGTTTGACGTGATGATGCAATTTGCGTTTCTAATTCATGTGATAAAGGGTAAAGCGCTTTTATTTCTTCAGGGGTAATTAACATGTGCTCATCTCGAATTCGGACATTATTGAGTGTATCTTTTAACATTTTGCATTCCTTATGAGAGTCATTTAAATATTTTATATGTAAAATATTTATTACATAAACGGACAATATGTAAACACAAAAATACAATGTAGTAAACCAAATTTTTTAAATCTTAAATAATAAAGATTGTTTTATGTGTTGTATCTATAAATTATCTGTTTTTTATAGATTACAATGAATAGATCGATAATATTATTTTAACTGTAATTATTTTTTTACAATCTATATAGATTAATCGATATACGTGTAATGACACAGGCTTTAAAACCTGCTGTTAATGGTTTGAATAATTGCAGGAGGGGAGTGATATTTCATTTATATTAATAAATTTTAAGAGGGAACATATTTGGTAATAAATCTCATTTTTATAAATAGACGCTAATAAAACCTGATAGTGACTTAATCGTTCAATATTATCCGTGCTTGGATTGATAACGATAAAAACGTCACTATTAGTTAATTAGTTCAATTTAAGTTCGCGCTATCGATTGTATGACTACATTTTTATCAATTCCATCAATCACTTCAGCATGACCAATCTGGGTTGGAATCACTAATCTCAGTTTGCCTGATAAGACTTTTTTGTCACGGAGCATGTGTGGTATATAAGATTCAATCGACATTTGTGTTGGTCTAACAACGGGTAGATTGGCTTTTATGAGTAAATTTTTAATGCGATCGACTTCTGTCAATGAAAGTTTACCCAGTATGGATGCAGTATGCGCAGCCATGACCATTCCTACACTGACAGCTTCTCCATGTAACCAATTGCCATAGCCGAGTTCGGCTTCGATCGCATGTCCATATGTATGACCAAGGTTTAGTATTGCTCGCATATCTTGCTCGGTTTCATCTGCGGCTACCACTTGGGCTTTAAGCTCACAGCATCGATAAATACAGTAACTTAGTGCATTTACATCTAAATTGAGTAAATCATTAATATGCAGCTCTAACCAATTAAAAAAATCACTATCTAAAATAATGCCATACTTAATCACTTCTGCTAAACCTGCCGAAAGTTCACGCTGTGGTAGCGTTTTTAGACAATGAAGATCAATGACAACTGCTTGCGGCTGATAAAATGCGCCGATCATATTTTTGCCCAATGGGTGATTAATCGCGGTTTTACCGCCTACCGATGAATCAACTTGGGAAAGTAACGTCGTGGGTACTTGGATGAATTTAATACCACGTTGATAAGCTGAAGCTGCAAATCCTGCTACATCACCAATTACGCCACCACCTAATGCAATCAGGATTGAATTACGGGTATGGTTATAGGCAAGTAACGCCGTTAACATCTTGTTCCATGTTTCCATCGTTTTGTATTGTTCACCGTCAGGAACAATAACACAATCCGTTTCAATGCCATGCGTCTCAAGCATGTCGGTTAGATTTTGCAAATAAAGTGGTGCAATGGTTTCATTTGTTGCAATCATTACCCGTTGACCTGCTTGAAGTTTAAAATGTTCAAATTCATTAAGAAGGTTTTCACCAATAGTGATGGGATAGCTACGTTTTGCTAGTGCCACATTTAGAATTTTTTGCATAATTATTTCCAAACAAGTTCAAGTCGAGTTAATGTTGCATGTTAGCGATAAAAATGTGGCAGTGCAACATAGAATCATTTAAACTTATCGGCAATTTTGTTTTATGAAATTAAATTTTATATGGCTATATCTATTGTTTTAGCACAAAAAAATTGGCGTGTGGGTGATATAGAAGGCAATACTGAGCAGATTATTGAACTGATCAAGCGCCATTCATGCCACGACCTGATTATATTCTCTGAACTGGCTTTATGTGGTTATCCACCAGAGGATCTTATTTTCCGCTCCGATTTTAAAGCTCGTTGCCAAAAAGCGTTATTGTCTATTCAAGATGTAAGCAAGCAGTGTGCTGTTATAGTCGGTCATCCATCCTGGCAAAATGGAGAAATTTATAATTCACTTTCATTTTTTTCGGAAGGAAAACAGTTGGCTTGTTATCATAAGCAGCTGTTGCCAAACTATGATGTCTTTGATGAAAAGCGTTATTTTACAGCCGGTAATCAGAGCGGTATTGTAAATTTTAAAGGAAAAAAATTAGGTTTATTGATTTGCGAAGATCTTTGGCAAAATGCCCCTATCGATCAGCTTAGTGAACAAAAAGTTGATTTGGTGATCACAATAAACGCTTCTCCCTATGATTATCAAAAACAGAAAAATCGTCAAACATTGATCCAAGATCATGCTACACGAACACAACTACCGATTGTTTATGTTAATCAAATTGGAGGGCAAGATGAGTTAATCTTTGACGGCGGTTCGTTTGTTTGCAATGAAAAAGGAGAGATTGTTTGTCAACTTAATCATTTTGAAGAACAAATTACTCATTTTGAATTTGGTCTCGATCATCCAGCATTGGAAATTCGTCAGAATCATGATTTAGCTTCTGTTTATGATGCGTTAGTGCTTGCGACACGTGATTATATTACGAAAAATGGTTTTCAAGGCGCAGTATTAGGGCTTTCAGGAGGGATTGATTCTGCTTTAACACTCGCCATTGCGGTTGATGCGCTAGGTAAAGATAAAGTACAAGCGGTAATGATGCCGTTTCGATATACCGCTGATATCAGTATCGCTGATGCTAAAGAAGAAGCCGAAATTTTAGGTGTAGAATTTGATATTGTATCAATAGAACCAATGTTTGATGCATTTATGTCGTCTTTAAGTCCAATGTTTGCCGGTACACAAAAAGATACTACTGAAGAGAATTTACAAGCCCGTTGTCGGGGTGTCATTTTAATGGCACTTTCTAATAAATGTCGCAGACTGGTGTTAACAACGGGTAATAAAAGTGAAATGTCGGTCGGTTATGCCACGCTTTATGGGGACATGGCAGGCGGATTTGATGTACTTAAAGATGTTCCTAAAACCTTGGTTTTTGCATTATCCAAATATCGAAATACACGATCTTATGTTATTCCAGAACGTGTCATTACTCGTCCGCCTTCTGCCGAACTTGCACCTGATCAGAAAGATGAAGATAGTTTACCTCCTTATGATATTTTAGACGGTATTTTAAAAGGCTATGTTGAGCAGGATCTTTCCGTTGCAGAACTGGTTGAGCAAGGCTATGATGAATCAACAGTAAGACGAGTCATAAAATTAGTTGATATTAATGAATATAAACGACGCCAATCAGCAGTAGGGCCTAAAATTACGGCACGTAACTTTGGTAAAGGCAGACGCTATCCGATTACTTCTGCTTTTGGATTTAAGAATTGGTAATATCGAATAAAAGGCAAATAGAGATGAAAAAAATTGAAGCGATTATCAAACCCTTTAAATTAGATGACATTCGAGAGGCGCTTGCTGATCAAGGTATTACTGGTATGACGGTGACCGAAGTTAAAGGTTTTGGTCGACAAAAAGGACATACCGAGCTTTATCGTGGTGCTGAATATATGGTGGATTTTTTACCCAAAGTAAAAATTGAACTGATAGTTCCTGATGATATTTTGGAAATGTGTATTGAAACAATTATGAAAACAGCACAGACAGGAAAAATTGGGGACGGTAAGATTTTTGTGTATAACGTAGAACAAGTAATACGTATTCGAACGGGTGAAATGGACGAGTTAGCAATTTAATTCATCAAATGTTACTGGATATCAGGGCGTTCTCGCCTAAGCAGTTCAGATGTGACGGCGCCTTGAATCGAACACATAAGTAAAGTCATACTGCCGTTTTTCTCAAGTAATAGCAATTTTTCAATCGTATTTGGTGCAGGAATCGTTTTCACACCAACAACAGTACCTGTATTAGTATGCCAAACTTGATTATCATCATTGAGGCTCCGAATTTTAGGATTGGCAATATAAAGCTGGTTATCTTCCATGTTTTTCCAGTTTAGATAATTTAATGTATTTTTGATCTGATTAATATCATTATCAATGATGAATCCCCAAAAATAATATTTGCCAATTTTACCTAAATCCATTGCACTGTCATAGTAACCTTTTATGGTTAAATTTTTGTATTTGATAGGCAGCGAAAAATACATAAAATTTTTACCCGTATCAAATCGATTAGTGACAGGAATATAAGCCAGATTACCGTCAAAAATTTGGACATTGGTAAAACGTTTTAACTCATCTTTATTGCTATAAACAGTATTGAAAAAATTTGGATTACACAGGACGAACGAATCTATTAGTGGTTGTCGATCAGCAGATGCCACAAACGAAAAAAATAGAGAAAATAAACCAAAAATTTTTTTAATCATGATAATGGATAAAGACAAAATGAATTTAATAAAATCTACTGGAACAGATTGTATAATTATTAAGTCAGAATAACAATCTTTAAGCTACTTTTCTTTTGGAATTCTGGGGCGAAATACACCTAAAATTTACAATTGCAACACTTTTTTTGATATTTGTCAGTAATAACAATAAATCTTTCGATAATTAATAACTTTTGTCTAATTATGGAAGACAGATCGCAATAATGATTAATGGATACGAAAATTAGTTGGAGTATTGAGTAAAATACGATAGTTTTGATTTGATTATTAAGTTGGTTAAGTGATTTAGTACAGAATTAAGTAAAAAAATGGAAATAAAATATGAGTTCAACCTTTGCAAATCAAATATTAACAAAATTCTCTGGCTTTAGTGGCATTTCAATTAAAACCTTTTTTGGTGGGTTCAGCATTAGTAGCGATACAACAATGTTTGGATGGATAAGTCAAACGGATTTTTATTTAAGAGGACATACATCATACCGTTCATTCTTTATTGAACAAGGTATGCAACCGCTAACGTTATCATCAGGTGTTTTAACCAAATTACTTGATTATTATAAAGTTAAGGATGAGTGGCTCAATGATCTGCCAAAACTACATTCATTGGCTAAAATGGCAATTGAATATGCTAAACAAGAAAAACATGAAAAAAACGAAATAAAAACGAATCGAATAAAAGAGCTACCCAATATGACATTGTCATTAGAACGATTATTGTGTAGTGTTGGAATTAAAGATGTCGAGACTTATCGTAAAATAGGTTATTTAGAAACCTATCATAAAATTAAGTCTAAAAAAACTGAAATCTCTAAAAATATTCTTTTTGTCTTATATGGTTCATTGCATCGATGCCATGTTGCATCATTATCAAAAACGACTAAAAATGCAATAGAGACTGCATATCAAGCTTTTTTAAAGCAACGAAAAAAAGACTAACATTTCAATCGTCATTTTTGGGTGTTAATTGCACAAATAAAATAATCACTATAGTTATCTAAAAAGCATTCCTGTTTAATGATAATTTTAGATAACTATATTTATGATGATCAAAAGATCAGTTATGAAGATGATCTTCTTCTAGGTGGACGTCTAAACGCTTTTGGCGCTGGTAAGTCAGTCAACAAGGCCGAAGGATCATATTGACTAACAGGGATTGCATGCGCAATGGCTTTTTCAATGGCTGGCAAATTTTGTGAGTATCGTTCACAAGCTAAAGAAATTGAATTACCTTCAGCACCTGCTCGTCCAGTACGACCAATACGGTGACGGTAATCATCGCAATCATCAGGGAGATCATAGTTAAAAACATGTGTTACATTCGGAATATGTAATCCCCGTGCTGCAACATCTGTTGCAACGAGAATATCAATATCACCTCGCGTGAATTGTTCCAAAATAGATAAACGTTTTTTCTGAGCAATATCACCCGTTAATAACCCAACTCGATGACCATCAGCAACTAAATGACGCCAGATTTTTTCACATGCAATTTTAGTATTCGCAAATATGATACAACGCTCAGGCCATTCTTCTTCAATAAGTGTTTGCAATAAAGCTAATTTATCTTCATTGGAAGGGAAAAATAGTTCTTCTTTAATACGATGCCCGATTTTCTGTTCTGGTTCCACTTCAACATATTGAGGATTATTCATATGCTCAAAAGCAAGTTCACGCACATTATGTGTCAACGTTGCAGAAAATAACATCGTTAAGCGTTTTTCGGGTGGTGTCATATGTTTAAAAATCCAACGTACATCTCGAATAAAACCGAGATCAAACATACGATCTGCTTCGTCTAGAACCACAACTTGAATTGATTCTAAATTGATATATTTTTGTTTAGCATAATCAATTAAGCGACCTGTTGTTGCAATTAAAATATCTACACCTGCGGATAACATTTTTAATTGTTTATCATAGCCATCGCCACCATAGGCTAATCCTAATTTTAGTCCGGTTTCTTTAGATAATAACTCTGCATCATGATAAATTTGCACAACTAATTCACGCGTTGGGGCAATAATGATAGCCCTAGGTTGATTCGCTTTATGATCTGGCAAGGGTTGATGATTCAACAAGTAGTTAAATGTTGATGCCAAAAACGCCATTGTTTTGCCTGTTCCAGTTTGTCCTTGACCGGCGATATCAATTCCTTTTGTTGTAAAGGGTAAAGCTTGTTCTTGAATTGGAGTACAATAAACAAACCCTTTTTTCTCAAGTGCTTTAATCACTAATGGATGAAGCGGAAATTGATTAAATGTTGTTTTTGTTAGATAAGATTGAATCATTGTGGTTTTAAGTTTAATTATCGGAATAGTGGGATTATAACATATTAAACTTACGGTCATCACTAATAATTATACCCTATTATAATAATTACTAGCGAAGAAAACGAAAATATCCTAATATAAAACCATGTAATTCTATATTTGGAGAAAATAAATGAGCAATAATATTGTTTCTCTTTCTGAAACTACTTTTGATAATACAATCAAAGAAGCAACAAAACCTGTATTGGTTGATTTTTGGGCTGAATGGTGTGGGCCGTGTAAAATGTTAGCCCCAATTTTAGAAGAAGTTGCCCAAGAATATAGTGATAAAATTGTGATTGCAAAATTAGATGTGCAAGAAAACCCAAATATTGCACCGAAATTTGGTATTAGAGGCATCCCAACACTATTGATTTTTAAAAATGGTCAAGTGGTTGCAACTCAAGTTGGTGTATTGTCTAAAGCTCAACTTAAAAGTTTCATTGATGAACAACTTTAATGTTGTTTTAGATTTTTCGAATAAATTAATTTTAGTACCTAAAGCATAAAAAGAGTAATTAAATTGCGTATTACTCTTTTACTCATTCACTTATTGTAATAATAATATTTACAAATTTATTAAAACAAACTGAATTTATTATAGACATATTACTGTTTTTAGTGTAAATTGCTAGCTCTTACGAAGACCCCTTTCTACAATTCATTGTTTTTCTTGATAAAGTGGTGAAAATTCTATATTCAGATATTAAATTATCATTAAAAGCTTCATAACAGATTGAATTTGTGTATTGTCAGAGAGAGAATTTTTTTATAAGTAAATGAAACGAATATACAAAAATAACATTAATTGCAAACATATCAATTTTATCCTCAAGAATTTTTAAAATTATGAATTTAACTGAATTAAAAAACACATCTGTTTCCGAGCTAGTAGCGCTTGGTGAAAAAACAATGGGGCTAGAAAATCTTGCCCGTCTTAGAAAACAAGACATTATCTTTGCAATCCTTAAACAACATGCCAAAAGCGGTGAAGATATTTTTGGTGATGGTGTGCTTGAAATTTTGCAAGATGGATTCGGATTTTTACGCTCAGCTGATAGCTCTTATTTAGCGGGGCCGGATGATATTTATGTCTCACCAAGTCAAATTAGACGATTCAATTTAAGGACTGGTGATACCATAGCAGGTAAAATCAGACCGCCTAAGGAAGGCGAGCGTTATTTTGCTTTGTTAAAAGTGAATGAAGTCAATCACGACAAGCCTGAAGATGCCCGCAATAAAATTCTTTTCGAAAACTTAACTCCACTTCATCCTAATTCTCGTTTACGTATGGAACGTGGGAATGGATCAACTGAAGATATCACCGCCAGAGTACTTGATTTAGCTTCGCCAATTGGTAAAGGTCAACGTGGTTTAATCGTTGCTCCACCGAAAGCGGGTAAAACAATGTTGTTGCAAAATATTGCTCAAAGTTTAGCGGTTAATCATCCTGAATGTGAACTGGTCGTATTGATGATTGATGAACGTCCAGAAGAAGTTACCGAAATGCAACGTTTAGTTAAAGGTGAAGTGGTAGCATCAACCTTTGACGAACCAGCAGCAAGACATGTTCAAGTTGCTGAAATGGTTATTGAGCGAGCAAAACGCTTAGTTGAACATAAAAAAGATGTCATTATTTTGTTAGACTCTATTACGCGTTTAGCTCGAGCTTATAACACAGTGGTTCCGTCATCGGGTAAAGTATTAACCGGTGGTGTAGATGCCAATGCGTTACATCGTCCAAAACGCTTTTTTGGTGCTGCTCGTAATGTCGAAGAGGGTGGGAGTTTAACGATTATTGCTACTGCGTTGATTGACACAGGTTCAAAAATGGACGAAGTCATTTACGAAGAGTTTAAAGGTACGGGTAATATGGAAGTGCATTTATCTCGTAAAATTGCTGAGCGTCGTGTCTTCCCAGCTATTGATTTTAACCGTTCAGGTACGCGTAAAGAAGATTTAATGACTTCACCAGATGAACTACAAAAAATGTGGATCTTACGCAAGATTCTTAACCCTATGGGTGAAATCGATGCAATGGAGTTTTTAATTGATAAACTTGCCATGACTAAAACGAATGACGAGTTTTTTGAAATGATGAAACGCTCATGATTTTTATGGTAGAAATGTTAAACCAGTAAAGTTATAAAAATGCCGTATTCTATGCTGATACGGCTTTTTTTGTGGCAAATATAGCATAATTTTATTTTATAAAACTTATTTAAAGTTTTGGATGTTGTTAAAAAACCTTATTAGAAAGGTTATATAAGATTAAATAAAGGAGCCAAATCATGTCTAAACAACAAATCGGTGTTATTGGAATGGCGGTCATGGGGCGTAACCTTGCGCTCAATATTGAAAGTCGTGGGTTTTCTGTTGCTATTTACAACCGTTCTAAAGATAAAACAGAGCAAGTTGTCGCTGAGCATTCCGATAAACAATTGGTTCCTTACTTTACGATTGAAGATTTTGTTAATTCTTTGGAAAAACCACGTCGTATATTAATTATGGTTCAAGCTGGTAAAGGGACTGATGCGGTGATTGATGAGTTACGTCCTTTACTCGATAAAGGCGATATAATCATTGATGGTGGTAATGCTTATTTTGAAGATACGATTCGCCGTAATAAAACACTCTCTGAAGAAGGATTTAACTTTATTGGTGCAGGTGTTTCAGGTGGTGAAGAAGGTGCACTAAAAGGCCCTTCGATTATGCCAGGCGGTCAAAAAGAAGCATACGAATTAGTTGCCCCAATCTTGGAAAAAATTGCCGCTAAAGTAAATGGCGAGCCTTGTGTCACCTATATCGGACCAGATGGGGCAGGTCATTACGTCAAAATGGCTCATAACGGTATTGAATATGGCGACATGCAATTAATTGCTGAAAGTTATTCTTTATTAAAACACGCAGTAGGTTTAAATAATGATGAGCTTGCTCAAGTTTTTACTGAATGGAACAAAGGTGAATTAGATAGTTATCTCATCGAAATTACGGCTGATATCTTTAAACATAAAGATAAAGACGGTAATTATTTAGTGGATGTGATTCTTGATGCAGCGGGTAATAAAGGAACGGGTAAATGGACTAGTCAAAGTGCTTTAGATTTAGGTGAACCCTTATCATTAATTACTGAGTCAGTATTTGCACGCTACCTTTCAGCAATTAAAGAGCAACGTGTTGTGGCATCTAAAGTTTTAAGCGGACCGAAGCAGGTTGCTTATTCGGGAGATAAACAAGCGTTAATTGAAAAAATCCGTAAAGCACTTTATATGGGTAAAATTATCTCTTATGCTCAAGGTTTCGCTCAATTAAAAGCCGCTTCTCATCAATATCAATGGAACTTGAATTATGGTGAAATTGCGAAAATCTTTAGAGCAGGTTGTATTATTCGTGCTCAGTTCTTACAAAAAATCACTGATGCCTATGTGGCGAATAACGAGATTGATAATTTATTACTCGCTCCATACTTTACGCAAACCGTTGAAGCTTATCAACAATCACTGCGTGATGTTGTGTCTTTAGCTGTACAACAAGGGATTGCTGTGCCGACATTATCAGCCGCTATTGCATATTATGATAGCTATCGTTCAGCAGTATTACCAGCTAATCTCATTCAAGCACAACGAGATTATTTTGGTGCTCATACTTATAAACGTACCGACAAAGAAGGTGTTTTCCACACTGATTGGTTGAATAATGAGTCATAGAATATAAAAACTCACTCCTGTTTAAAAAATAAAGTGCAAGTGAGTCTTGCACTTTTTCTTTGTGCTTGATGTTTCTTTGCAAAACAACCTTTCTTATCTTTAGGATTTACATATCAAAAGACTTGTCGTACTTGGCTTGAAGCGTGTCAAGTAATTTAATTTAGTAAATTATCTAGAAAAACACAATATATGGTGTATAATCTCAATATATCTACTATATATAGTATTATTTAAGCTATGTGAAAATCTCTGTCTATCTCAAAAAACACTTAATATTCTTACGAGAAACGAATAATTCTTAATAATTACAATGAATATTAATATGTGAACTAAACCTTGCCCCAGCGCTAATTATTAATGAATATTGAGGAGTATATATGCCTGTAGTTATCAAACGCGATGGTTGTCAAACTGCATTCAATGAGACTCGAATTAAAGATGCTATAGTTAAAGCTGCGGTTGCAGCGAATGTTAATGACCCGGATTATTGTGCTGACGTTGCTCGTATGGTGACCAACCAGATGAGCGAACGCGAAAGCGTTGATATCAACGAAATTCAAAATGCTGTTGAAAATCAATTAATGTCAGGTCCTTATAAAAAATTAGCGAGAACTTATATCGAATATCGTCACGACCGTGATCGTGCTCGGGAAGAACGTAGTCGTTTAAATCAAGATATTCGTGGGCTAATTGAACAAAGTAATGTGGCTATTTTGAACGAAAATGCCAATAAAGATAGTAAAGTGATTCCAACTCAGCGTGATTTACTGGCAGGCATTGTGGCAAAGCATTATGCCAAACAGTATTTGTTACCAAAAGATGTTTCTCGTGCTCATGATATTGGTGAAATCCATTATCATGATTTAGATTATGCGCCTTTCTTTCCAATGTTTAACTGCATGTTAATTGATTTAGATGGAATGTTAACCAATGGTTTTAAAATGGGAAACGCTGAAATTGAACCACCAAAATCTATTGCAACTGCCACTGCGGTCACCGCACAAATAATTGCTCAAGTTGCAAGTCATATCTATGGTGGAACAACAATCAATCGCATTGATGAAATATTAGCGAAATTTGTAACCATCAGTTATCAAAAACATAAACAGATTGCTGAAGAATGGCATATTCCTAATCCTGAAGCTTATGCAGAAAGTCGAACACAAAAAGAGTGTTATGATGCGTTTCAATCGCTTGAATATGAAGTCAACACCTTACACACTGCTAATGGTCAAACCCCTTTTGTAACGTTTGGCTTTGGTTTAGGTACCAGTTGGGAATCACGTTTAATTCAAGAATCCATTTTAAAAGTACGAATTAAAGGTTTAGGTAAAAATCACAAAACCGCTGTTTTCCCTAAACTTGTTTTTGCTATTAAAGATGGCATTAATCGTCAGCCTGATGACAAAAATTACGATATTAAACAACTTGCATTAGAGTGTGCAAGTAAACGCATGTACCCTGATATTTTAAACTACGATAAAGTTGTTGAAGTGACTGGTTCATTCAAAACACCTATGGGATGTCGAAGCTTCTTAGGTGTTTATGAAGAAGACGGTGAACAACTTCATGACGGTCGTAATAATTTAGGTGTGATTAGTTTAAACTTGCCACGTATTGCCATTGAAGCAAAAGGTAATGAAGCAAGCTTTTGGGAACTTTTAGATAAACGTTTAACGCTTTGCAAAAAAGCCCTGATGACACGTATTGCCCGTCTGGATGGCGTTAAAGCACGTGTTGCACCAATTTTATATATGGAAGGGGCATGTGGCGTAAGACTAAAAGAAGATGATAGTGTATCTGAAATTTTCAAAAATGGTCGAGCTTCAATTTCGCTTGGTTATATTGGACTTCATGAAACTTTAAATGCGTTATATGGCAATCAAACACATCCTTTTGATAGCGAAATTTTACGAGAAAAAGGCGTAGCTATTGTCGAACATTTACGTAAAGCGGTTGAGCAATGGAAAGAGGAAACCGGTTATGGATTTAGTCTATACAGTACACCAAGTGAAAACTTATGTGACCGTTTTTGCCGTCTTGATACAGCTGAATTTGGTGTTATACCAGGAGTGACAGATAAAGGTTACTATACCAATAGTTTCCATTTAGACGTTGAGAAAAAGGTCAATCCGTACGAAAAGATTGAGTTTGAAAAAGCATATCCTCCGGTGGCAAATGGTGGGTTTATCTGTTACGGTGAATATCCAAATATGATTAACAATGTTAAAGCGTTAGAAGATGTTTGGGATTATAGCTATTCTCGAGTACCTTACTATGGTACTAATACGCCAATTGATGAATGCTATGAATGTGGTTATACCGGTGAATTTTCATGTACCAGCAAAGGGTTTGTTTGCCCAAGTTGTGGTAATCATGATTCGGCTAAAGTCTCAGTAACTCGCCGTGTTTGTGGGTATTTAGGTAGTCCCGATGCACGTCCATTTAATGCAGGTAAACAAGAAGAAGTTAAACGTCGTGTTAAACATTTGGATAATGGGCAAATTGGTTAAAAAATTATTACCTATTTATGAACTATCATCGTTACTATCCTGTTGATGTTGTAAATGGTGAAGGTACTCGATGTACGCTTTTTGTTGCTGGCTGCGTTCATCAATGTCGTGGCTGCTACAATAAAAGTACATGGTCATTAGATTCGGGTTTACCATTTACACAGTCAATAGAAGATCAAATCATCAAAGATTTACAAGATACAGAAATAAAACGTCAAGGATTATCGCTTTCTGGCGGTGATCCTTTGCATCCTCAAAATGTGCCAACAATTTTAAAATTGGTCAAACGTGTAAAAACAGAATGTGATAACAAAGATATTTGGCTTTGGACAGGCTATAAACTTGATGAGTTAACACCCGAACAACAGGCTGTTATCCCGTATATTGATGTCTTAATTGATGGCAAATTTGTTCAAGAACAAGCCGATCCAAAGTTATTATGGCGAGGAAGCAGTAATCAAATTATCTACCGCTTCAAATAAATTTTAGCCAATAATTATTGATCTTTGTGTAAATTTAAAAGATAAGAAATCGCTTCCCGATAATTAATTTCAAGATTTTCGCTACTTGATGAAGTAATATGCAAATCGGTAATCTTACCATTATCAATGCCATACACCCAACCATGCAAATTGACTTTTTGACCGCGTTGCCATGCTGACTGAATAATGGTTGAATGACCTAAATTATAAACCTGTTCAATAACATTTAATTCGCATAATATATCCATGCGAAGTTCTGGCGCAAATTTACCAAGTAGTGAACTATTTCGAAACCATAGGTCACGAATATGTAACAACCAATTATTGATTAAACCGAGATCTGGATTTTCGACTGCAGCTCGAATGCCCCCACAGTCTAAATGACCACAAACGATAATATCTTCAATTTTTAGCACATCAACAGCATATTGCACGACCGATAAACAGTTAAGATCTGTGTGAATTACTTGATTACCGACATTTCTATGGACAAACATCTCTCCTGGTTTGAGTTTGATCAGTTTTTCTGCTGGAACACGGCTATCCGAACAGCCGATCCATAAAAATTTAGGGTTTTGTTTAACTGCAAGTTGTTTAAAAAATTCAGGGTCTTCCTGCTCAATCTTTTCTGACCATTCGTGATTAAAACGAATTAAATCGTTTACGTCAAACATAATAATTATTTCCTAATTTATTTCATCGATATGATTAAACTAATTTATTATTTAATTAACAGTATGCAGTCTTATATAATTTATTCCATATTTATATGCTGAATTTTACTTTTCATGATTAATTTACGCCAAAAAGGGGTAGTTAATATTTTGGCTTTGACTATTTTACTGTATAGCTTTAATCGTAACGGCAAAGTTTTAAAATAATATCGTTTATTTGGATCGGGATCAGTGCTATTTAAGATCTTACTTAAAATCTCGGCGCTATCAAGCGCATAACTAATGCCCTCTAAAGAACTGGCACTAATAAATCCTGCTGCTTCACCGATTAAAAAAATGTTCTCGTTTCCTGTATAAAAATCACGAAAGCGGTTTGGATAAATCACTAAGCATTTTTCTGTCTTATGAGGTTCTCCGAAAATAAATCCTTGCTGAGTTAATTTTTTTTTCAGATTTTCAAAATGTTGATTGGCTGTTTTTTTAGGAAATGCGCCACCAAAAATAAATGACCCGTCTTTTGAAATGCTCCAAGCATAACAATTGGTTGATTGATTATCAAAAATACAAGAATAAAAAGGATGGGGATGCTTTTCTGCAAACCATTGTTGTATAGCAACATACTGTCTTATTGAATGGGAAGGATAGCGCATTCGTCTGACTAGTGAATTTGCGCCATCTGCGCCAACAACATAACGAGTTGTGATTTTATGCTCTATGTTATTTTCATCAAGATAAGTAATTTGATAACCTTCTATAATACGCATTACTTCTTTACATAATGCATTGTGATGCACTTCAACAGAGGGTGGAATCAGTGATTTCAACCATAAATCGAATTTATGCCGATCGAAACTAACATAAGTACGTTGATAATTACGAATAAGATTAGTCTGTAGATCATAAGTTTTTACGCTGAAAATTTGCGGATCAGACAAAATATCAGTAGGCAAATTCAGTTTTTGCCGAATAAATGATTTTTGTGCATCATTAGCAAGTAATCCACCACAAGGCTTATGAAAACCTGCATCACCGGATTGATGTTTTTTATCAAATGCAATAATTTTAAATGATGGGCTAAGTAAACGTGCTAAGGTACTGCCTGCGGGTCCAAGACCTACAATTGCGATATCATAATCCATACTATTAAGTCAGTTATCCTATAAATAATAAATTGGGTCTATGTTATCATATTTGGATTTAATATTACTATTATGTATGCGGTTTAGGATATGTGATTTGTCTTCAAATGATCGGTAAATAGACCTTTTTGTAAAAAAGCTAGTTCAGTTCAGCTAATCTAAAAATTTATGTTGAAAGCAAGTTATATTTTTTTGCTTTGATTAGAGGGAACAAATGAATTAAAAAAGTACCCGATTAATTGAAAAAATGGATTTTTATTACAAAAAAGTCAATAAAATTTAACCGTTATTAAATGGCAATAAAGAAGAGTGAATACCATATAATTTTTTAATAACGGAATAAATTGATGTAATAACCTATTGAATGCAAGTTAACGATTATATTTCCATGGTTTTTAAAAATGCCTGATTCAACTCGTCAAAAGGTAAGGGGCGACTGATAACGATTAACTTCGACACTTTCTCTTGTTCATTTTGCCAAGGCGAACCATAATCAAATCCGACTACTTTATGAACGCCTTGCACTATTAAACGTTGAGCATTCCCTTTGATAGCCAGTACACCTTTATAACGCAACATGTCATTACCATATTGCTCAACAAGTTGTTCCATAAATGAACCTATCTTTTTTAAATTAAGTTGTTTTGCTTCGAAAAGATAGGAACAGATTTCATCATTTTTAAGTGAATGAGATTTTTTTAACGGAATGAGTTTAAAGCCTGATTGGTGTTTTGAGCTTGTGTCAATGACAAACAAGCCTCGATTAATGGTGAGTTCATCACTCAAATCGAATGCGTGAATATCTAGCCATGCTGATTTTGGAAGTTGACCATTAACCGCTTCAATTATCATTGCCTTATGATTAATATGGTGAAGTCGGTTTATAACGTGATTTTTTTGTTCTTCATCAACACAATCTGTTTTTGTTAAAATAACGCGATCTGCAAAACCGATCTGTGAAAGGGCGACTCGATGCTCACCAAGATGTGTTAGTATGTGTTTAGCATCGACTAAAGTGACTATTGCATCTAATTGAATCGTTTCCCGAATCAATTCATCAATAAAAAATGTTTGTATGATTGGCGCAGGATCAGCAAGGCCTGTTGTTTCAATAATAATACGATCGAACTGTAATTCACCTGCGATGCGTTTAGCGTGCAGTTGATGTAGTGCCTCAGTTAGTTCGCCTTGAATGGTACAACAAATACAACCATTAGTAATTTCGACAATTTGAATATCCGTGCTGACATTAAGCAAATTACTGTCAATATTTACCGGTCCGTATTCATTTTCGATAATAATTGTTTTTTCGTTGCGGTTATTTTCTAATAAATAATTAATTAGTGTTGTTTTTCCTGCACCAAGAAAACCTGTTAATATCGTGACAGGAAGTAAAGAAGAATTAATTTGCTCAGTCATGACATATTCTTAATTGTTAACAACATTTAAACCCACCTTTGCCTGAATAACGTGCTTCTTGGCGTTCTTTAAAAAACTCTTCATAAGTCATTGGCGTTTGTTCTGGATGGGTCAACTTCATATGTTGAACATAAGTATCATAATCGGGAATACCAACCATTAACTTAGCGGCTTGTCCAAGGTACTTACCAGCTTTTGCGAGTGAATCAAACATGTGTTTTCTCTTAAATAAAATTGTTTTTTGTTAAGTAATAATATCACGCTAAACATGACAAATTTAATGGTGATTACTCTAAATAACAGTACTTAACTATAAGGTGCTTGTTTATTTGAGTCAATCATTGTTTAGCTGGGATTTTATCAATTCATAAACAATATGGGAAAGTTTTTAACAAATCCCTTTTGAAAATAATGATAAGGTTGGTTTTTTTGGATATCTTATAAAATTCATTTATCTATTAGCAAATAACTTTTATAATATTTGCCAATTTATCAAACATAAGAGTTAACAATGGAAAAGTTTCACGTTACAGGTCCAACCTCACTTAATGGCGAAGTCGTTATTTCTGGCGCTAAAAATGCAGCGCTTCCAATTTTATTTGCAGCGATTTTAGCTGAAAAACCAGTTGAACTTCAAAATGTGCCTAAATTGAAAGATATTGATACGACTTTAGAATTATTAAGTCAGTTAGGTGTCAAATGTCAACGTAATGGTTCGATTCATCTTGATGCGCGTCATCTCGATAACTATTGTGCTCCTTATGAACTTGTTAAAACAATGCGTGCATCAATTTGGGCTTTAGGGCCGTTGGTTGCGCGCTTTGGACAAGGGCAAGTTTCGTTACCGGGTGGTTGTGCTATTGGCGCCAGACCTGTTGATTTACATATCACTGGCCTACAACAATTAGGCGCAACAATTACCTTAGATGAGGGCTACGTTAAGGCTTCGGTTGAAGGACGATTAAAAGGTGCTCATATTGTAATGGATAAAGTAAGTGTTGGCGCTACCGTCACTATTATGTCTGCTGCCACCTTAGCAGAGGGTAAAACGATTATTGAAAATGCAGCTTGTGAACCAGAAATAGTTGATACAGCCAAATTTTTAAATATGTTAGGGGCAAAAATTACTGGTGCAGGAACTGTTCGTATCGAGATTGAAGGTGTTGAGCGTTTAGGTGGTGGCGTGCATGAGATTGTTTCAGATCGTATTGAAACTGGCACTTTCCTTGTTGCAGCGGCAATATCCAAAGGTAAAATTACATGTCGTAAAACCGATCCAACGCTACTTGATGCCGTCATTGCTAAATTGAAAGAAGCTGGTGCAAAAATTGAAACCGGCGAAGATTGGATATGTTTGGATATGGAAGGTAAACGTGCTAAGGCGGTCAATATACATACCGCACCACATCCTGGCTTTCCAACAGATATGCAAGCTCAATTTTCTCTATTAAATATGGTTGCACAAGGAACGGGAATTATTAAAGAAACGATTTTCGAAAATCGATTTATGCATGTACCTGAGCTTGTGCGTATGGGTGCCAGAGCTGAAATTGAAGGTAATACATTAATTACGCACGGTGTTGAAAAACTAAGTGGAACGCAAGTCATGGCAACTGATTTACGCGCTTCAGCAAGTTTAGTTCTTGCGGGCTGTATCGCTGAAGGTTCAACTATTGTTGATCGTATTTACCATATCGACCGTGGTTATGATAATATAGAAGATAAATTGAGAAAATTAGGCGCTAAAATTGAAAGGATTAAAGTAAATTAATCCTATCAAGTCTTTGTGATAACGGTTGATATGTTAAAAGGAGAACAATAATGACTAAACAAGCATTAGTATTCTTATCTGAAGGTTGTGAAGAAACTGAGGCCGTTACCACTATTGACTTATTGACCCGTGCAGGTATAAAAGTTATCACTGCAAGTATTTCTCATTCACGTGAAGTTGCGTGTTCTCGTGGGGTAACTATCCTTGCACAAAAAGTATTTTCCGAAATTAAACACACTGATTTTGATGTGGTTATCTTGCCGGGTGGTTTAAAAGGTGCGGAAAATTTTCGTGATTGTCCTGAGTTAATCGAAAAATTAAAACAAACACATCAATCAGGTAATATTGTTGCGGCCATTTGTGCATCACCTGCAATGGTTTTACAATATCATCATTTATTCCCTCATGCTTATATGACTGGTTATCCAACAACTAAAGATGCATTTAAACATTGGAAAGCCGAAAGAGTATACTTTGACGAACAATATAAAATCATTACTAGCCAAGGTCCTGCGACTTCAATTGATTTTGCTTTAAAAATTATAGATGCTTTATTAGGTAAAAATAAAGCGGCTGAAGTTGCTGAACAGTTAGTACTACCATCAGGAATTGAATCCTATCAATAAATAGGTATCAAATGTCAAATTCACATTTGTACGAAAAATTAGTTAAAAAAGCGACATTAAGTGCCGTCTTAATTTCTATTTTCTTAATTACTATCAAATTAATTACGTGTTGGTTCACAGGTTCAATTAGTTTATTTGCTTCACTGCTTGATTCAAGTATAGATTTAATCGCATCCGGTCTAAATTTCTTTCTTGTGAGATATGCACTAAAACCTGCTGATGATGATCATACTTTTGGTCATGGTAAAGCAGAATCACTTGCTGCTTTAGCACAAAGTACGTTTATTATTGGATCAGCGACAATTTTGCTTCTTTCCAGCATTAAATCAATCGTTCATCCTACAGCACTTGAGGTTCCATTATTTGGTATCATCGTGTCTGTCATTTCGACAGTCATTACTTGTGTCTTAGTGTTATATCAACGATATGTGATAAAAATTACGCAAAGCAAAGCAGTGAAAGCAGACATGCTACATTACTCTTCGGATATGTTTATGAATGTCGCAGTAGTAATCGCACTCTGTTTAAGTTGGTATGGCATTACTTATGCAGATGCTGTATTTGCTTTTTTTATCGCTTTATTCATTTGCTATAATGCTTACCATATTGCTTACAACGCTATTCAAGATCTGCTTGATCGCGCATTGCCTGATAGTGACAACCAAAAAATAGCAGAAATTGTGGCATCATTTCCACAAGTACATGGTTTTCATGATTTAAAAACCAGACAAGCAGGGCCTGTAAAATTTATTCAATTACACATTGAACTTGATGATAACATGCCATTAGTAAAAGCGCATGCCATAACCGATGCGGTTGAAAAACATCTTTCTAATGAATTTGCGCCTGCCACAGTCATTATTCATCAAGATCCTATATCGGTTGTTCCTGCTGAAAAAATGAGTGATAAATTATAACCAAAAATAGCTTTTATATTCTATTGTTAGATATCTGTTAAAACTCTATAATAGTTAAAAGTTAATTATTATTTGGAGTTATGTTGTATGATAAAAAAAATTGGTATCTTAACCAGTGGTGGTGATGCGCCAGGGATGAATGCTGCGATTCGTGGTGTGGTTAGAACGGCATTAACGGAAGGATTGGATGTTTTTGGTATTCATGATGGTTATTTAGGGCTTTGTGAAGATCGAATTACTCAATTAGATCGTGCTAGTGTGTCAGATATTATTACACGAGGCGGTACATTTTTAGGTTCAGCGAGATTTCCTGAATTTAAAGATAAAGAGGTGAGAAAAAAAGCAATAGCGAATCTGCAAAAACACCAAATCGATGCATTAGTAGTCATTGGCGGTGACGGTTCTTATATGGGAGCAATGCGATTAACTGAAGAAGGATTCCCTTGTATTGGTTTACCCGGCACAATTGATAATGACATTCGTGGCACGGATTATACAATTGGCTATTTTACTGCACTTAGCACCGCCGTCGAAGCTATCGATAGATTGCGTGATACTTGTTCTTCTCATCATCGTATTTCAGTGATTGAAATTATGGGACGTGATTGTGGTGATTTAACGTTAAATGCAGCTGTGGCTGGCGGTTGTGAATTCATGATTATCCCTGAAGTTTCTTATACTAAAGAAGACTTAATTGAAGAAATTAAACTCGGTTTTGCTAAGGGTAAAAAACATGCTATTGTAACTGTTACTGAGCATATGTGTGATGTTAATCAGCTTGCAGCTGATATTGAAGCTGCTGTACATCATGAAACTCGAGCTACTGTGCTTGGTCATGTTCAACGAGGTGGTTCACCGGTTCCTTACGATCGTATTTTAGGTTCTCGTATGGGGGCTTTCGCTGTCGAGCTGTTGCTACAAGGTCATGCTGGACGCTGTGTAGGTGTACAAAATGGTAAACTAGTTCATCACGACATCATAGAAGCAATTAATACAATGAAACGTCCGTTTGATATGGAATTATATAATGTTGCTAAACGTCTATTTTAGAATGTACAGTAATCTTTAAAAATATCAACAAATGGTAAATCAAATGAAGGTGAATAATTGAATATAATGGGAATATTACGTTTATATCAAAAGTTCACCTATGAAATATAAAATGATGTGTTAATGGATCAAGTTAATTACCGTTCTACTTTTTAAATTTATATGATTTAAAAAATTTCAATATAAATTCAACAAAGTTAATATTATCCATAAATAATCGATAAAAATCATGTTAACGAAGGGGCGTTAACTCCGAAAAGAATAACTGCAAAATCTAAATAAAATTCCTTAATATAAATAAGTTGGTAACATCATAAACAAATAATTTTACACTCTATACTTATTATCCCAAATGTAAGGAGAAGCGTATGTCACTTATCTATAAAGAAGACCCAGAAAGATTTTATATTCTTGATAATGATAAAGAAATAGCAGAAATGACATTTTCTCGTATTGGTCAAGACAAAGCGACAATTAATCACACTTTTGTGGATTCAAGTTATCGTGGTCATGGTTTGGCTGATAAATTACTCGATCTTACTGTCAAAAAATTAACTGAAGAACATCGAGAAATCATTCCTATCTGTTCGTTTGCTGCAAAGAAATTAAATAGAGAACATTAATACAATCTAACATTTCTTTGATAACTGTTTATCTTCGTTTTTATAAATACTTATTATTGTCGTTTAATTATATGATACAGTATAGAGAATTATATATTTTCTATCCTTACTATTAAAAATGACAACTGTAAAAGCTCAAAAAATTCACTCCATCCACGTATTACGTGGCGTTGCAATTATGATGATTGTCTTCAGTCATTGCTTAGGTGTATTTATCAATAATAAAACCTTAATTGAAAATAGTTATCTTTACTCGTTTTTAAATTTATTTGCGTTTAATTTCACAACTTTTTTTGTGTTAATTGCAGGATTTCTGTTTCAACATTTAACTTACAAATATAATACAAAAACATATTATTTATCCAAATTTAAAACGGTTGTCTGTCCCTATATCTCTATATCTATATTTTGTTTTCTTTTTTTTCATTATCAACAATTATCACAATTGCCGTTTTTTTCTGTTACGCAAACGAGTGTTATGAGTCAGATTACTATCATGATGCTAACCGGTTCGCAGTTATTACCGCTCTGGTTCATCCCAATGATTATCATTATTTATATCATGGCGCCTCTGTTTTATAAGTTATCACAAAAGAATTTGATTGTTGCCGGTCTGATATGTATGTTTTGGGTTGTTATGTTCACAAAACCTGACTTTACTAAACCCCTACTAAATTTATTACATTATGGTCCTGTCTATTTAATCGGAATGATGACTAGACAACATTATGAAACAATCATCAAAGCAATTAAAAATAACTTATATCTGATTATGGCTTTTTTAGGGTTGTGCTTTTTTGTCACTTTTGTTGGGCGTTATGTTGATAATCTTGGTGTCGAAAAACTTTGGCTTGATACGTTGCAAAAAGTTATCCTATTTATGCTAGCACTCTATTTTTTAGATAGATTGAATCATAAAACGAATGACGGGATGGTTTATAAATTTTTCTCATTTATGGCTAATATAAGTTTTCCAATTTATTTTATTCATCAAATAATCATTATAGAGCTTTTAAAATTAATTCAAGTTTCACAACTGGGCAGTATTCTTAAAACAGAAAATGGTGAATTAGCTGCAATTGTTGCAGTTTGTTTATTAATATTCACATTGGCGTTCAGTGTGCTGGTTGCTTGTATAATAAAATTTATATTAAAAGATAAATCAGTTTATGTCATAGGTAGTATTCGCTAACGTTAACTTTAATTAAGCTTGCATACAAAAATTATGGGTATAAAAAAATAAAAATGATTACCACAACAGTTTTTTTAAATAAGAAGGATTAAGTAAAGTAATTATTGTTGCTATGGTAAGATGAATGAATAGAAATGTAATGATAATTATCTAGCAAATTGTTTTTGCAAGACCTTATCAGTTTGGTTTGTTTTATGTCAAAAATTTATCGTAAATAGCTTTGAATAAATATGAAACAAACGCACAAAAATTTGAAATAATTGCTTGCATGATTTTTTTAAGGCTCTATAATGCGCATCCACTGACACGGCGTCAGCGAAAGCAGGCGGAACAAGAGGTTAGTGAGCAGGATCAAAAAAATTGAAAAAAGATCTTGACGAATAAAAAGGTGTAGCGTAGTATACGCAGCCCTTGAGACAGTAAAAGCGAAAGCAAAAAAACTGTCAGCTCTTTAAAAAGAAGAAACAGACAATCTGTGTGGGCACTTGCGAGACGAAAGATAAAAAGTCT